>JACRNN010000122.1 GCA_016234955.1 Deltaproteobacteria bacterium
GAGGTCGTGCAACCTCGACTGCATACACTGCAGGGCCGCGGCGCGCTTCGGCCCTTATCCGAACGAGCTTACGACAAAGGAGTGCTTCGACTTCCTCGACGACGTCGCGTCGTTCTCAAACCCCATAATGATACTGACCGGCGGAGAGCCGATGATGCGGGACGATATCTGGGAGATCGCCCGGCACGGGACGGACCTCGGCCTCAGGATGGTCATGGCCCCGTGCGGCTTCCTCGTCACCGAAGAGACGGTCAAGAAGATGATCGAGGCGGGGATACAGAGGGTAAGCTTCTCCATAGACGGCGCCACCGCCGAAAGCCATGATAACTTCAGACGCGTAAAGGGCGCCTTTGACAGCGTGATGCAGGCCATAGAGAACGTCAAGAAGGCGGGCCTCGCCTTCCAGGTAAATACCACCATCACAAGGCACAACCTGGCCGAGCTTCCCAGGATACTCGACCTCGTCATCGGCCTCGGCGCCGTGGCGCACCATCCGTTCCTCCTTGTCCCGACCGGAAGGGGCGCGCAGTTAAAGGCCCTCGAAATATCCCCTGAGGACTACGAAAAGACCCTTACCTGGTTTTACGAGCAGAGGGAGAAGGTGCCCATCCAGTTCAAGCCTACCTGTGCGCCGCACTACTACAGGATATTCAGGCAGAAGGAGCGCGAGAAGGGCGTAACCGTGACCCCGGAGACCCACGGCCTCGACGCCATGAGCAAGGGGTGCATGGGCGGCCAGTCCTTCGCCTTCGTCTCGAACACAGGCAAGGTGCAGATCTGCGGCTTCCTCGACGTCGAGTGCGGGGACATACGCAAGGAGCCCTTCCACACGATATGGGACACCTCCAAGGTCTTTGAGGAGATGAGGGCCTGGGACGACTACAACGGCAGGTGCGGCTACTGCGAGTTCAGGAAGGTATGCGGCGGGTGCAGGGCAAGGGCGTTCGCGTTTACCGGAAACTACATGGACGAGGAGCCGTTCTGCACGTACCAGCCGGGCGAGGCCGCGAAAAAGGCACATGAGGGGAGGAAGCCGGAGAAGGCTTAAGGGTTGCCCCCTGCGGTGTTCCAAGATAGACAAAAAGACCATGCCGGCAATACGACGGCATGGTCTTTTTGTCTCACCCCTGCGCCGCCTTGCATTAACGGCGGGATGGTGGTAGTTTGTTAGGGTTTGAAGCCCTTCCCGATAATCATCCTGCGGGCCGGGCGCTTCGATAAAAGACAGGAGCCGATATGGCTGAACATCCCCCGGAAAATGGGGCTTTTGGAGATTACTACCCGCTCATGTTGCCGAGGGCTGACATACTGGAGCGCTTTCTGGCGAAGCTCATCGACTTCCTTATCGTCGGGGCGTTCTTCGCGTTCCCCTCTGTCGTCGGGCCGCTCGCCGGGGTGACGTACATACTGATCTCGGACGGGCTCAAGAGCGGGGGGAGCCTCGGCAAGAGGATAATCGGGCTCAGGGTGGTGATGCTCGTGGACGGAGGCGCGCCGTGCGGCTTCAAGACCTCCATAATAAGGAACTCGGTCTTCGGCGCGGCGCTGGCCTCGTTCATACTCATCGGCTGGATACCCTATCTCGGCAAGCTCCTCGCCTTCATCCTGCTCGCGGCGGCGGTTATCGGCGAGACGGTGCTTATATACACCGACGAATCCGGCTCAAGGTTCGGGGACAGGATAGCGGGGACGGCGGTGGTGGATGCGAAGGGAGGGGGAGGGCAGATTTAAAGAGAATAGACTTGGCAAGTCTTGCTTGTCTGAGGCTGGATGCTGGAAGAGGTCATTTCCCAGATGGAACAAGAGTTACCTCAAACATTATTCGCTGGTAATTTCTCAAAGGTAATGATAATATTTAAAAATAATAATGGGGCTTAAATAAAATGACTTTGACAGAGAAAATTATCCAACATATTCAAACCATGCCTGAACCTCTTAAGGCCGAGGTGTTAGACTTTGTTGAATATCTTGAACTAAAAATCAAAAAGGCCGACGAGGAAATAGACTGGTCGGCTCTATCCCTATCCTCTGCGATGAGAGGCTTGGAAAAAGAGGCCACGCCCTATTCAATTAGCGATATAAAGGAACGCTTTGCATGATTCAAGAGGGACAGATAACCCTTTTTAAATTCCCTCAAACTGACCAAACACTCGGCAAACTTAGACCTGCCCTTGTTCTCCGCAAAATACCCGGCCCATATGACGACTGGTTGATCTGCATGGTATCGTCGCAGTTGTCACAGGAACTTCCCGAATTTGATGTGGTCGTTTACGCAAATGACCCCGATTTCGAGCAGTCGGGACTTAAGACGTCCAGTGTCATAAGAGTCTTTCGTCTTGCTGTAGTAAATAAGGACACCCTTCTCGGTTCAATAGGAAATATCAGCGGCGAACGTTTGAATCTTATCAAAAGCAGACTTTCTTCATGGATTAAGGGCACATAATAATCCGCTCCACCTGACGTTTTCCTGTCATTCGCCTTGCACAATACCGCAAGGCAAGCACCACCACCGGATTAAGTATAAAAAAGAATGTTGGGCATCAAAACTAAACGGACCGAGAGCATGAAATACTGTCCCGAGTGTGCGAGCGTGCTTGAACTCAGACGCATTGATGGCGTTGAAAGGACGGCTTGTGTTTCCACGGGATGTAGTTTCGTACACTGGTGCAATCCGGTGCCCGTGGTTGCCGCCTTAGTTCAGTATCAAGGCAAAATAATTCTTGCCCGAAACTCGCAATGGCCTGATGGCATGTTCTCGCTGGTAACGGGTTACCTCGAAAGAAACGAAACACCTGATGAAGCTGTGGTACGGGAAGTAAAGGAAGAACTCGGCCTCGATAGCAAGGTAAAGGACTTCATCGGTTGCTATTCACTACATGAGAAAAACCAAATCATCCTCGCTCATTGGATAGTGGCACGCGGCGAATTAAAAACCGGAAACGAAATAGCCGAGATCAAGCTCTTGTCTCGTGAAGAATTGAAGCTTTGGCAGTTTGGTCGTTTCGCATTGACTTCTGTCATTGCGAAACAGTGGCTTGAGAAAACAACGCCCAACAACGGGTTCCAGGCGCATCGGCGCTAACGCGCCGATGCGCCTGAACCGGGGCATTTTGATAAGGGAGACATAGTGTCCTCACCTTCTGAACCGGCATGGTTTCTACCCACATATTTAGCCATATTTTTATATTGCTAATTTTATGTATCCGTGATATATTAATCTATGAAGAAAACCCGCTTTGACTGGGATGAGGAGAAGGACAGGGAGAACCAAATAAAGCACAATGTCTCTTTTGCAACGGCGCAACACGCTTTTCTTGATCTTCACCGCGTCATAGTTGAGGATATTAACCATAGCTCAGAGGAAGAACGATTTTATTGTATCGGCCGTGTCGGCGAAGGCATAATGACGGTCGGATTTACTTACAGGGGGAATGTTATCCGCATCTATGGCGCCGGATATTGGAGAAAAGGAAGGAGGATATATGAAGACAAAAATAAAATACACTGATGAGCCAATGGGCAAGTTGAAAGTAATCAAGGATATCCTTCCCTCACCCGACAAACTGGTATTGAGAGAGGAAAATGTCAAGGTAACCATCGCGTTGAACAAATCGAGCGTTGAATTTTTTAAAAAGGAGGCGCAACGGTATCATACTTCTTACCAAAAGATGATCCGGCGGCTGATAGATTTGTATGCTTCACAACATCGAAAGAGCGCTTAACTTAACATAAGGTGTGTGGGCCTTTCGAGTCTGTCTCACGTCCGCTCCGGGATTCGAGGCGCGGCGGACGGTACGCGCAGGGCTCACCTCTTCCCCCTGGCCACCTTCAGCGCGCCTTTTTCATAGACGAGATAGCTCCCGCCGCCGGCCCAGCTCCCCGGGTTGGCGTAGGCGCCCTTCCTGCCGTTGGCCTCCTCCTTATGGACGCCGGCAACGTGGGAATGGGCCAGTATCACCGTATCGAACCCCGAGCCTATCCTCTCCCTGGCGAACTCCCTCAGGCGCTCCTCCACTATATTGCCCTCTTGATTGTACTTGCGGCTCTTCCTGGACAGGAGGTTCGCCGTTGTCCAGACAAAGCCCGGCGGCGCCACCCTCGTGATGAATCTGAATACGGGGCTCCGTAAGAATCTCCTCCAGAGCGCATAGCCCCGCGTCATCGAGACCGTATCACCGTGCGCGAGCAACACCCTCTTGCCGTCGAGCGTCCATTCGAAAAAACCGGGGTGGACGCCGGCGCCGAGCTCTTTGGTGAAAAACTCTCCCATGGAAAAATCGTGGTTGCCCTCGAGGTAGATGATATTGACGCCCCGCTTTTTAAGCCCCATGAGGCTCTCAAGCGCGATCCGGTACTCTTTATATACCTTTTCATTTGCTCCGGTCCAGAAGTCGAAGAGGTCGCCGAGGACAACGAGTGTGTCGACCCGGCCGAGGCCGTCGAGGAAATCAGCGAGGCTTTTGAGGTTGGGGTCCGAGGCCCCCTTCAGGTGGGCGTCGGCTACGAAGACTATCTTCATCTCTTCAACTTTTGAGGGTCCCGCTCAGGCTCTTCCACCGCCGCCTTCCCCGCCTGCTCCCGCGCCTTCCCAGGCCGCGCTATCGTTTCTTGTTCCAGCTCAAACTCTTCCATTGCCGCCTTCCTCATGGCGTCGAGCGGGGCCTTTCTGCCGGTCCATAGCTCGAAGGTTATCGCGCCCTGGCGCACCAGCATGCCGAGCCCGCCGTGCGTCTTGATCCCCCTTGCGGCGGCCTTCCTTATGATGTCCGTCTCTATAGGCCTGTAGACGATATCCGAGACGACGGCGTGCGGCGGAAGCTCCTCTATCGGCAGGTCGAGCACGCCCTTGCCCATCATCCCGAGGGAGGTCGTGTTGACCACGATATCGGTTGAGCGCATCAAGGGCCTCAACGCCTCTTTTTCAAGCGGCGCGGCGTGGATATCCACGCCGCGGAACTTCTTCCTGAACTCGGCGGCAAGCTCAACGGCCCTATCTCTTGTCCTGTTGGCTATTGTGACGGATGCGGGCTTTGCGCCGAGGACCGCGTATGAGATGGACCTCGCGGCCCCGCCGGCGCCGATAATGACGACGTTTTTCCCGGCCGGCGCGCACCCGGCGTCGTCCCTCAGGCTCAGGAGGTAGCCCGGGCCGTCGGTATTGTAGCCGACGAGGATAGAGTCCCTGTTCACTATGGAATTTACGGCGCCTATGTCGCGCGCGTGGTCGTCAACGCCGTCGAGGTGCTTCAAGACCTCCTCCTTGTGCGGTATCGTCACGTTCACCCCACGCATATTGAGGGCGCGCACGGCCCGAACGGCCTCCCCGAGGTCCATGGGGCGGACGTGGAACGGGACATAGGCCATATCCAATCCAAGCGCCTCGAACGCGGCGTTATGCATGGCCGGCGAGAGCGTCTGCCCGACCGGGTCGCCGAATATGCCGACTATCTTGGTATTTCCTGTTATCTTCATGGCAAGGCTGACGGAATTAGTTCTAAATTTATCAGGTTGCGGAAAAACGCAACCTGATAAGAAACCTCTGAAAATCTCTTTTTCTATCTGTCATTCCGATGAGCACGTTCACTACGTTCAGTGTAAACTCCGCGACGAAGAATCCCGGAGCCTCCTGATTTATGAGACATCAATTGAAAAGAGATTCTTCGCGGAGTTTATCCTGAGCGAAAAAGCAAGATTCTTCGTTTCAGAATGACAAAGCGAAGGGCTCGGAATGACCTCATTGGCGGAATTTTTCAGAAGTTCCCTAACCTTCAAGTATCTCCCGCGCCCTCAGGGCGTCCCTTCTTATCCGGCTTATAAGGGCGGCTTTTGTCTTGAAGGTCTTTTCGTCCCTGAGCCTCCTTACGAACGCGACCTCCATCTTCCTGCCGTATATGTCGCCCCTGAAGCCGAGGATATGCACCTCCACGGTCTTCTCCCTGCCCCCGAACGTCGGGGCCGTGCCGATGTTGAGCACCGCGGCGCGTCTGACGCCGCCGACAGAGGCGTATGCGGCGTATACCCCGTTTTTCGGGACAAGCTCGCTTGAGACCCTGAGGTTCGCCGTGGGGAACCCTATCTCCCTGCCGACAGAGGCACCCTTCACGACCCTGCCCTTTATCCTGTAGTCTTTGCCGAGGAGCGAGGCGGCCTTTCTCACCTCGCCCGTCTTTATAAGCTCTCTTATGAGGGAGCTGCTTACTATCAGGCCGGCTTTCCTGTAGGCCGGCATCACGCGGACCTTGAAGCCGAGCTCCTCCCCGAGCTCCCTTAGGTACTCTGCGGTCCCGGTCCTCCCCCTGCCGAACGAGAAGTCGTGGCCGACCCATACCTCCATGACCTTGAGCCCCTTTATCAGCACGTCCTCGACGAATTGCCTCGGGTGCGTCGCCGCGAACTCCTTCGTGAACTCCGCAAGGACGAGATAATCTATCCCCAACTCCTTGATAAGCCCTCTCTTGTCCTCCATGTCGAGCAGAAGGGGCGGGCTCCTGTGCGGCGCCACCACCTTCAGGGGATGCGGCTCAAAGGTATATACCACGGAAGGCACGGACTCTTTCTCGGCCTTCGCAACGACCCTTGAGATTATCCTGCGGTGGCCGAGGTGGATGCCGTCGAAGTTGCCGAGGGTGAGTATCGGGTTTTTGACGCCCTTTAGTCCCTTAAGGCTTCTCAATACTATCATAGATCGGCGATATGGCGGATGCGCTCAATCGCGGCGCGCCGCCCGGTATCCGTAGAATAAAATCATCTGCTCATGCCCTGGCGTACGCGAACGGGGCGCTAAAACTTCCCGGACCTCAGTATCTGGAACGCGAGCCAGAAGCCCAGCAACGAGGCTATAAGGAACCCCAGGACGCCGATGGCGGCGTAGCCCCATATCCTCGGCGCGGTGTCGGTGGAGATGACGAGGGAAGAGCCGATGACGAGGGCGGCCATTATTATCCCGAACGTCAGCCTGTTCGAGGACCTGTCCATCTCCCCGATGAAGTCCTCGAGCCCCCTGTGCACGAACTCGATCCGGAGCCTGTCCCCGGCTATCTTGTTCATTATGTTCTCGGCCTGTCCGGGGAGCCTGCTTATGAAGGACTTGGCCTCGGAGAGCGTCTGGAGCGCCTCCTGCGCCATGGCCGTGGGGCTGTAGCGCTCCATGAAGAGCCTCGAGGTGTACACCCCGCTCTCCTCCAGTATGTTGGCCTCCGGAAATAGCAGCCTTGAGAGCCCCTCAAGCTCTATGAGGCATTTATCGAAAAGCAGCAATTCCCTCGGCAGCATGACGCCGTGGCGCGCGGCAAGCCTGATGTAGTCCATAAGTATCTCGCCCACGCTCACGTATTTGAACGGACGACCGAAGTAACGCAGGATTATATCATAGTACTCTCTTTCAAACGACGCCTTGTCTATATGCTCCGGCAGTATGCCCATGTCCTGGTAGACCTTGATCAGCCCCTCGAAATTCTCGGAGACCAGGTTGATAAAGACCTCGGCGAGCTGCGCCTTGAGCTTCCCGTCGAGCCTGCCGACTATCCCGAAATCGACGAGGGCGATCCTCTCCGGGCCTACCACGAATATGTTGCCGGAGTGCAGGTCCCCGTGGAAGAGGCCGAAGTCGAAGACCTGCTTGAAAAAGACGTCCGCCACGATGTGCGCCACCTTGCGGGTGTCGATGCCGCGCTCCCTGAGCTTATCGACCCTGTCCGCCTTTATCCCATCGACCCGCTCCATGGTGAGGACGAGTTTGCCGGAGTACTTCCAGTATACCTTCGGTATCATGACCCTGCCGTCGCCGGCGAAGTTGGTCCTGAACCTCTCCATGTAGCTCGCCTCGAGGGTGAAGTCCATCTCTTTTCTTATCACCATCGAGAACTCATCGACTATCCCCACCGGGTCATACGGCGCGCTCTCGGGAATGTACTTGAGCGCCAGCCTGGCGAGATAGCCGAGTATGACGATGTCCGTGTCCACGACCTCGGCTATTCCCGGTTACGGCCCTGTGCACCTGCGAGACCGAGGCCGCGGCTATCGGGGTCTCCTCGATCCTTGAGAAGAGCTCTCCCACGGGCCTTTTAAAAGACCCCTCTATTATAGCCGCGGCGTCCTTGAAGGGGAACGGCGCGACGTCGTCCTGAAGCTTGAGGAGCTCTATGATGAACTCCTGCGGCAGGATATCCGGCCTCGTCGAGAGTATCTGGCCGAGCTTGATGAACGTGGGGCCGAGTTCCTCGAGGGCGAGCCTCAAGCCGACGGCGGCGCTCTCCCCGTCCCTTGCGCGCTTTTTCCCGAAAACCTTCTGATGGACGGACAGGAGCCTCGTCAGATGGAGCCTCTCCATGAAGGGCCGGAAGCCGTGCCTTGTGAAGACGGTGACGATGTCGCGGAGCCTTTTTATGTTCTTGTACGCGAGGTGCAGCCTTAGAGACATTATCTCTCCCGCCCTCCGCCCTTGCGCCCGGCCTTGCGGACGAACTCCTCGGCGAGGACCATCTCTATCCTTCTCCTCTCGACGTCCACCCCCTCTATGCGCACGGATATCCCGTCCCCGAGGCCGAACTTCCTTTTCGTATTCTCCCCGGTGAGGTTGTGCCGCTTGCCGTCGAATATGTAGTAGTCGTCAAGGAGCGTTGAGACGTGGACGAGCCCTTCGACGAAATACTCCTTGAGCTCGACGAAGAGCCCGAAGCTCGTTACCCCGGAGATGAAGCCTTCGTACCGCTCCCCGACCTTGTCCTTCATGAACTGGGCCTTCTTCAAATCGACTATCTCACGCTCCGCCTCCATCGCCTTCCTCTCCCTCCCCGAGGTGTGGCCGGCTATCTCCGGCAGGGCGGCTTCCGTCCTCCGCCTCTCGTCCGCGGAATACCTGTTGTGGATAAGGAGCTTCAAGAGCCTGTGGACGACGAGGTCCGGGTACCTCCTTATCGGGGACGTGAAATGGGTGTAGTCCTCGAAGGCGAGGCCGAAGTGCCCGATATTCTCCTCCGAATATACCGCCTGCTTCATGGAGCGCAGGAGCACGTGGTTTATGAGCTTCTCCTCGGGCCTGCCCTCCGCGGCCTTGAGCACCTCCTGGAACGCCTTCGGTCCCTGCGCGCCCTTGAGCTGAAGCCCGAACCCGGCGATGAACTCGACGAAGTCGTCTATGCTCTCGCGGTCAGGCTCGCCGTGCACCCTGTAGAGGAACGGCAGGTCGCGCCTCGTGAACTCCTCGGCCGCGGCCCGGTTGGCCGATAGCATGAACTCCTCTATGAGGCGATGGGCTACGTTCCTCTCGGACCGCACGATATCCTCGATGTTGCCCTCTATGTCCAATATTATCTGCGGCTCCGGGAGGTCGAAGTCTATGCCCCCGGCCTCCATCCTCCTCCGGGTGAGCTTTTGCGCAAGCTCCTCCATAGTCCTGAGGTCAGGCAGTATCCGTCCGTACCTCTGCTCAAGGGCGGCGTCCGCGCCTTCGAGGAGCTTTTTGACGTTGGTGTAGGTCATCCTCTCCGCGCTCTTTATCACGCTCTCGTAGAACCTCTTCCCGGTCATCCGCCCGGATCCGTCAAAGTCCATCTCGGCGGTGAGCGTAAGGCGCTCCTCGTGCGGATTGAGGCTGCATATGCCGTTCGAGAGCGCCTCCGGGAGCATCGGGACGCACCTGTCCGGGAAGTAGACGGACGTGCTCCGGGCGTAGGCCTCGGCGTCTATGGCGCCGCCCTGCCTTACGTAGCGGCTCACGTCGGCAATTGAGACCCAGAGCCTGTACCCGTGATGGGTCCTCTCTATCGATACCGCGTCGTCGAAGTCCCTGGCGGTCTCACCGTCTATGGTGACTACCGTCCTGCCCCTGAGATCCACCCTCCCCTTTATATCCTCCTCCAGGACGCGCGCCGGTATCTCCTTTACCTCCTCCATGACGTGCGCCGGGAACCTGTTGGGTAGGCCGTACTTCTTCAGTATCACGGCGGCCTCCACGTCCGGGTCTTCCGGGTCACCGAGTATCTCTATCACCCTGCCGGCGGCTACCGTGTCCCTTGACGGCCACCTCGTTATCTCAACTGCCACGATAACGCCGTCCGGGGCGGACCTGGAATCCTTCGAGGGTATCACTATCTTGTCGAGTATCCTCTCATCCGACGGGATTACGGAGGAGAACTCCCGCTCTTTCTCTATCCTCCCGGTAATCACCTTGTGCGCCCTTTTTATGACCCTTATGATGCGGCCTTCCCTCTTGCCGCCCTC
>JACRNN010000273.1 GCA_016234955.1 Deltaproteobacteria bacterium
GGTAGAGCTTGCGGCAAAGACCCAGTTATTGAACTCCGCCACGGATGAAAACCCGCTTGAGGGGTCTTCCCAATCCAGCGTCATATCCATGGTCAGCTTGAACTGTCCCATCCTGGTCTTATCCGGGTAGTCGACGCCTGAGAGCCTCAGGGCGTCCTCCATCCCGTTCTCGACTTTTATAGATACCTTGTCCGGCTTTATCTGCGTGGCCGAGGCGAACGTAAAGTCGGTATAGTCCGGGGCAGAACCTACCCTCGTTATCGCGCCCGTATAGACCTTCAGGTTGTTGTAGTCGCACCTCAGGTTCTCCGCCGCGAAGACAGGGTTATTGATGGATGCGGTTGAAGCTTCCCTTTTCTGGCCGAAAAGCCCGGCTGTCAGCTTAAGGGCGTTGCCCGATTCCTGTTCAAGGGAAAGGCTCTTGACCCTCCCCCCCGTGAAGGGCCGGTTCACCATCGATTGCCCTTCGTTTATGTTCAAATTGACGGTAAGGGCTCTCGTGCCGAGGTTCGAGCTTGAGAATGGGTCAGCCACCGGGGACATCATATGGTGGTACTGCCCGGTAGCGCCGTTCTGCCCGGTCGATGCCTTACCGAAGAAGTGCTTAAGGAGGGTGGCCGCCATCCCTTTTGTTGTCCCGGCCTCGGTAAAAAACGGGATATCAAGAGACGTGTTCCACCTGCGGCTCATCCTGAGGAACGCGGTGTCGCCCTTGAGCGAGTCCTCTCCCCTGAACTCCTTCCTCTTTTTTTCATCGAACTCGACCTTGGGTATTCCCGGGTTCAGTACCGGAATAAACCCCACGTTCGCGGATTCTCCGACGCCTCTTACGGCCTCCTCTCCTATCGCGAGATATATCCTGTTTTCCGCCATGAAAATCCTCCTGTTCTGTGCTTGAGTCTACTGGATTGAACTAAAGGGTGTTGAAAAAGTCCGTCCATGGCTTTTTCAACTACGGTTTGGCCGAATTCACTTCGGCCAAACCTCACAAATTGCCCGACTTTTCAAGTCTCGCAATTTGGCAATCCATCCATGGATTGCATAGCAGGCTCTTTTACAACAGCCTGCTGATCGGCAAAACACCCGGGCTCAGGACTCCCTGTATCGCACGGCCGCCCTGCATACGATGGTGGAGGTGTCTTTCCGGTTCTCCGCGTCGATTCTCTGTATCCTCACCCTGCTTACGTATTTGGACGCGGCCAGGCCGTTTATGTTCAACGCCTGGGCGCAGAGCGCGCCGCGCACCTTATGCGCCCACATCTGCTGCTCCCGGATGAGATCAGTCGGGTCTCTCTCGCCTATCACGATCTTTATGACGAATTCAGCCTCGGCGTACAGCGGCCTCTCTCCATAGGCGTTCTGGAATGATTCGCCCGCGTAATATATCTTGCCCAGAGGGAGGTGGCTCGCGGGGGCCCCCCTCTCGTCTTCATAGGTCTTGACCGAAAAGCGCATCCCCTCTTTCCTCAAGACCTCTTCCATGTTCTCGGTGATGGCCTTGATAGTGTCGAAATTGCTCATCTCCTAACCGCCCACGCCGCGTCTATCCTCGCGCCGTCCTCCACGGCCGAGATATAGCCGTCGGCTGAAGAGTCATACTTGAAGTCGATCTCATTGAACGCCTCATCGGCCCGCTTCTCGTACTCCTTCCACATCTCCCACCAGAACGTGTCATTGGCCGTGATAAGCCCCTTGCAGACCTCGGCCACGGAATA
>JACRNN010000274.1 GCA_016234955.1 Deltaproteobacteria bacterium
CCTGTATAACACGGCCTTCGGCATAGGCGTGGCGATCCTCTTCCTCGTCATGTACTCGGTGCTGATGTCTCGGGCGAACAGGCTCATAGACGAAATAGACGCCTACTCGTTGAAGATAGTGAACATGATAGGCAGGAGCGGAAAAGGTGGCGCAAAGGCGGATTAGAAGAAGACACCACACCCACGGCGCGGAAGACCTGAACCTGACCCCGATGATAGACATCTTCATGATCATCATCTTCTTCCTGCTCCTCACCACGGTCCTGGTCAAGACGTCTATAATCAACGTCTATCTGCCGCAGGAGCAGGCCTCCTCGCGCCCGGCCGGCGGGCCGCAGGAGGTCCTCGGCGTCAAGGTAAGCGAACGCGGGTTCGAGCTGGGCGGCGTGGGAGGCGGCGCGTTCATCCCCAAAAACGGCGCCGTGCTCGACTACCACGAGCTCAACAGGAGGCTTGCCGCGATAAAGGAACGGTTCCCCGAAAAGGAGGACGTCATCCTCCTCTTTGACGTGTCCGTGCCGTACGACACCGTGGTACAGGTCATGGATGCCGCCAGGGAGACCGAGGACAAGAGGCGTCCGTTATTCCCGCTGGTATCCCTCGGAGAGAACAGATAGATTATGGCGACAGTCAGGGCTAAAAGAAAGCGCAGGAGGTCCAGGGGGCTGACCGGGTCGTTGATGCTCATACCGCTCATCGACATCATCACCAACATCCTGCTCTTCCTCCTCGTCAATTATTCGGTAGAGGGGCAGATACTCACCATAGACCCCAAGTTCAAGCTCCCCGTCTCCACGGCCCGCGAGACCCCGAAGATGTCCCTTATCGTCCAGGTCACGGACCGGGACCTCATGATGGAGGGGCTGCGGATAGCGGGCGTAAAGGAGATAATGGAGTCCTCCGACATGGAGATACCTCCGCTTCACAGGGAGCTCGACAACAACACCAAAAAAGTCGATTTCATCGCGAAGAACAACCCCTCCGTCAAGTTCAGCGGCGCGGTGCTCATTCAGGGCGACAAGAGGATCCCATTCGCGGTCCTGGAAAAGATAATGTACACGTGCGGCCAGGCCGGCTACAGCAATATCTCGCTTGCGGTGTTCTCAAGTGAATAAAAAAGCGTTCTTCGTAACCGTACGGAACCCGGGCGTCCCGGGCGCGGAGCTGGTCCTGGATAAGTCCCTCGGGGTCGCTCCGGAAAAACTCGTGGTCGGAAGCGGCCCTAACTGCGACCTGCCGGCCCGGATACCTGAGAGGCACAGGCTTATAAAAAAGGCCCTGTGGGGCGGGTATTGCCTGCGCATCCCGGCTGGGGCTGAGGGGTCGATAACGGTCAAGTCCACGACCCTGCCGATAAAGGGCCTCCTGGAGCTCGGGCTCCTGAAGAAAAACGGAGACAGCTTCCTTTTAAGCCTCCCCCGGGACCTCTCATGCACCATAGACATAAACGGCTCCACCTTCGTATTCGAGCAGCGGGAGATACCGCACGCGGAGAAGGCGCGCTCGGAGCGCGCGAAAATGGAGCGGTCGCTGAGGTCCCCGCTCCTAAAGAGGGAGGACTCCCAGTTCTTCGTCATACTCGCCATAATCGCGGTCTTGAACTTCATTATGATCGCGTACCTGAGCACGGTGGAGATTAAAAAAAAAGACGCGCGCGAAGCCATACGCGCCATGCCTCAGCGTTTCGCCAGGCTGATACTCCAGCCTAAGGCCGCGCCGAGGAAGCCCACGGCAACCCAGGCCGCGAGGATGGCGGAGCCGAAGGAGGAACTGAAGAAGGGGCCGAAGGAGTATGTAAAGGAGGAGAAGCCGGAGAGGAAGAAAGAGGCTAAAATGGAGGCCGCAAGGCCAAAGGCCGAGGGAGGGGCCGCCCCTGCGCAGCAGCGTACGGAGGGGGCGCAGCCGGCAAGGGCGGTAGCATCAAGGGGCCTTCTCGCCGTCATTACCGCCAAGGCAAAGCCCATCTCCTTCGACGACAACGTCTTCAGGGAGCTTGAAAAGACCGCGGACGACGTAAAAAGGCCTGATCCGCGCGGCGCCGGCGTAGAGGGCATATCTTCCGGCAACGTGCTTGAGAAGGTCGAACAGGTCTCCAGGGAGTTCGCGGCCTCCGCACCGGCGTCCGGTTCGAGGGGAGGCTCCGAAATCCTGGGCGAGAAGAAGAACACCGTCATAGCGTCCTTGAAGAAGGAGAAAAGGGAAGTCGCCGCGGCGGTAAAAAGAGACGAAGCAGGGGTATACAAGACGGTCATGACGTACAGCGGCGGCCTCAAATACATCTACAACAACGCGCTCCGGAAAACGCCTACCATGAGGGGCAAGGTCACCGCCAGGATAACCATAACCCCGGAGGGGAAGGTCAGGAAGGCCGAGATAATCAACTCGACCCTCAACTCCCCTGAGCTCGAGGAGCAGATTGCCGCCAGGATATACCTCTGGAAATTC
>JACRNN010000123.1 GCA_016234955.1 Deltaproteobacteria bacterium
GACACCGTGGCCGGAGACAAGGGCGTCATAAAACTGACCTCCCCGGACGTCGATATCGACCCGGACGGCAACGTCAGGAACGGCAACTTCGTCGTGGGCAAACTCAAGCTCGTCACTTTCGACGACCCCGGGCGGCTTGTAAGGGAGGGTAGTTACTTTGCCGCGGCGGACCCTGGGGTCAATCCGAAGCAGGCGGGCCCGAACACCAGCCTCAACCAGGGCTACGTCGAGACATCCAACGTGAACCCGGTCAGCGCCATGACAACCATGATAGAGGCGATGAGGTCGTATGAGACCCATTCAAAGATGATACAGACGATAGACGATATCACGAAGAAGTCGATAGACGAGGTAGGAAGGGCATCTTAAGCGGAGTTTGAAAAGGAGGGTATTGGCATGATCAAGGCGTTATGGACGGCTTCCACGGGTATGGAGGGCCAACAGCTTAATATCGACGTAATCGCCAACAACCTGGCGAACGTCAACACCACGGGTTTCAAGAAGAGCAGGGCGGACTACCAGGACCTGCTCTACCAGGAGATGAAGTCCGCGGGCGCCTCCTCCTCGCCCTCCACCATAGTGCCTACCGGCATACAGATAGGCCAGGGCGTGAAGCTCGTATCCACGGAGAAGGTGTTCATACAGGGCAACTTCAAGCAGACCGACAGCGACCTCGACCTCGCCATAGAGGGCGACGGTTTTTTCCAGGTCACCAAGCCCGACGGCCAGACGGCGTACACGAGGACCGGGGAGCTCAAGCTCGATAACGACGGGAGGATCGTAACCTCGGACGGCTACGTACTGAACCCGCAGATAACCATCCCCTCCGACGCGCTCACGATAACCATAAGCGCCGACGGCATAGTCTCGGTCACCCAGCCCAGCCAGACAAGCACTACCGCGGTCGGCAATCTCGAGCTTGCCAGGTTCATCAACCCCTCCGGGCTTCAGCCCATAGGCAAGAACCTCTACGTGCCTACGACCGCCTCCGGGGACGCCACGACCGGGACCCCCGGCTCAAGCGGGCTCGGCACCATCTCCCAGGGCTTCCTTGAGATGTCCAACGTGAGCGTCGTGGAGGAGATGGTCAACATGATTGCCGCGCAGAGGGCGTACGAATTGAACTCAAAGGCCATCCAGACGGCGGACGAGATGCTCCAGACCGCCAACTCGATGAAGAGGTAAAAGTGCTGAAGACCGCTACCGCAATATCCCTCGCGCTCGCATACGTCATGCTTCTCTTTACAGGCGCGTACGCGGGCGATGGAAGGATCGAAAAAGAGATAACGAGGGAGATACTCGCGGCCGTGCCGTGGTCCGGCTCCGACGTGTCGGTGGACGATATAGAGGTCTACGGCTACGACCCGGCGGCCGTCAGATTCGACACCGTTAAGGTACTCTTGCCCAAGCAGGCGAGCTACATCGGCAAACTGACCGTTTCCGTAAGCCTGCTTTCAAAGGGCAGGGAGGTCAAGACGGTCATGGCGAGCGCGACGGTCAGGGCGTTTAAAGAGATAGTCGTAGCGGTAAACCCCGTCAGGATGGGGCAGAAGATAGAAAAGGACGACTTGAGGCTGCAGAGGATGGAGGCGCGTGATATGTTCGGCGCGCTCGACTCTATTGATGAGGCGGCCGGCATGATCGCCAAACGGCCGATAACGGCCGGGAGCGTCGTCAAGAAGGACTATATAAAGCCGGAGACCGTGATAAGGCGCGGGGACAGGGTCTCGGTGCTGATAAGCAACGACAGGATGAAGATCAAGACCGCGGCCACGGCCGTTGAGGACGGATATAACGACAAGACTATCACGGTGCGCACGCCCTCCGGCAAAGAGGTGAGCGGAAAGGTCGTGGGCCCCGGAGAGATACTCGTTGAGTTCTGACGTGGTCAGGCAAGGACGGTGTATATGAAAAGACATCCGGCATTGACGGCTGTAGCGGCTCTCATCCTGATCGGTGGGTGCGCCACCACGCCGGAGCCAAAGAAGATAGACGTCTCTACCATACCGGTGAAAAACAGCAACATCCCGGCGACCGCCGGGTCGCTGTGGCCGGGGGAGAGTTCAAGGAACGTGCTCTTCCAGGACCTGAGGGCAAGGAACGTCGGGGACATAGTCACCATAGCGATATCCGAGAAGACGAGCGCCGTAAAGGAGGCGACCACCTCCACGTCGCGGGCGTCTTCCAACGACATAGCGATACAGAAGATGCTGGGGCTCCCTCTGAACTTCGGGGCGCGGAACCTTCTTAACCAGGGAAGTCCGCTCTCCCCGGAGATTCAAAGCAGCTATGACGCCAAGTTCGACGGCTCCGGGACAACGAAGAGGTCCGGGGAACTCAGCTCAACGATATCGGCGCGGGTCGTCGATATACTGCCGAACGGCAACCTCGTCATCGAGGGCAAGAAGGACACCCTCGTCAACAACGAGCTCCAGTACATGATAATAAGCGGGATAGCGAGGCCGGAGGACATCTCCGACGCCAATACCGTGGCCTCGACGTCGCTATCCGACGCGAGGATAGCGTATTCGGGCAAGGGTGTAGTGGCGGACGAACAGTCCCCTGGCTGGTTACGGAGGATACTTGACAATGTGTGGCCGTTCTAACAGACTGCTGAAAAAGCCCCATCTGCGGTGTCGGCTTCAAAGTTCGTCACTGCGGCGTACGGAAGAAGTACGCCTCATTCCTCACTCCTTGACTTCTTGCATCTGGAGCTTTTTGAGCAATCTGCGAGAAATTTGGGTTTTTCAACAAGCTGCCAAGGTCCTCTCGATAATCGTACTGACGGCGTCATTGCTCCTTTCCGGCAGGTGCGAGGCCGCGAGGATAAAGGACATAGCCTTTGTGGAGGGGGTGAGGCCCAACCAGCTCGTCGGGTACGGGCTCGTGGTCGGGTTGAACGGCACCGGGGACAAGTCCAGCGCGACCTACACCATGCAGTCCATATCGAACATGCTCAACAGGATGGGGCTCAAGCTCGACTCGAATTCGATAAAGGTCAAGAATACGGCCGCCGTGCTCATCACGGCGGAGTTGCCGCCGTTTATAAAGCCGGGCGCCAAGATAGACGTGCTGGTATCCTCCATAGGGGACGCTACGAGCCTCCAGGGCGGCACCCTCATCTCCTCCCCGCTCAAGGGCCCTGACGGCTCGGTCTACGCGGTGGCCCAGGGGGCCATAGCGCTCGCCGGCTTCAGCGCCGGAGGGCAGGGCGCGAACGTAAGCAAGAACCACCAGACCGCCGGCAAGATAACCGACGGGGCGCTGATAGAGAAGGAGGTCCCGCTGAATCTGGCCGGCAGGGACGACTTCTTCATATCGCTCCGGAGCCCGGACTTCACCACCGCCAAGAGGATGGCCGCCGCGATAAACGACTCGTTGAAGGCCGACGTCGCCCACGCCGTCGACGCCGGCATGGTCATGGTAGAGGTCCCGGAAGAGCGCAGAAAGGGCATGGTCGAGTACATAGCGTCCATAGAGACGCTTGACGTCAAGCCCGACAACGTTACGAAGGTCGTGATAAACGAACGCACGGGGACCGTGGTCATAGGGGAGAACGTCAGGCTCTCCACCGTCGCCATATCCCACGGCGACATAAGCATAGAGATAAAGACACAGTACTATATCTCGCAGCCGCCCCCGCTTTCGCTCAAGGGAGAGACCGTCGTGGTGCCGGCTGAAAAGGCGACGGTTAAGGAGGAGAAGTCCAGGCTTATCCTCCTGCCCGAGACCGTGACGCTCGGCGAGGTGGTAAGGGCGCTAAACCTCGTGGGTGTTACCCCGAGGGACCTGGTCGCGATCCTTCAGGCGATAAAGGCGGCAGGGGCTCTCCAGGCGGAGCTCGAGATAATATGATGCGCGCTTCAGGCGCAAGTGAGGTGCGGATATGGGAGCGAATCTGACGGAAGATATGCTGGCGATCCAGAGGTCGCGGGAAATACCTGTAGAGTGCAGGAGGTACATCTCCCACCATGTCAGGAACGGGCTTTTGAGCATCATGGGTCTTGCAATGAAGATAAAGGACGACCCGGTCGCCATAAAGGAGCTCGAATGCCATATCGAGCACATAGCCTGCGACCTGGAGAAGGTGGGGCTGTAGCAACGCAGGAAAGGGAGTCGCCATGATAGACATAAATTCGCTCGGCTCGGCATCTATGATGCCCGGCGCGGCGGCCAACACGAAAGATACACCTGAGGCGGTGAAAAAGGCGCTTGTCGAGTTCGAGGCGCTGTTTATAAACCAGATGCTTAAGACTATGCGTGAATCTATTGAAAAATCGAGCCTTTTTCATGGCGGCCCCGGTGAGGAAATATATAGCTCGATGTTCGATATGGAGCTCTCCAAGCTCCTGGCGAACGCCGGAGGCATAGGCCTTGAGAAGACCTTCATGAAACAGATGTTGAAAGACTACCAGGTAGACCCTGACAAGGCGTCCGATGCGCCGCATGGCCCGGATAAGACCGCGCGCAGGGAAGCGCGCCAGGATGCCGGCGAACATGGGCATGAAAAAGTGGATAACGGCTCTATTATCGGACGGCTTTCAAGATTTCCGCTCCTGGGCAGGATAAGTTCGTACTTCGGCGATAGAAAAGACCCATTGACCGGAGACGACAAGTTCCATCACGGTCTCGATATAGCGGCGGCTGAGGGGACTCCGGTCTATCCGGCGGCCTCCGGCAGGGTCATCTTCAGCGGGAAAAAGGACGGATACGGCAACGTAGTGGAGGTCTTGCACGAAAACGGCGTAATAACGAAGTACGGGCATAATGAAAGAAATCTGGTGAAAGAGGGGGATTCCGTGGACCCCGCCAAACCAATCGCGTATGTCGGGTCTACCGGCAGGTCCACGGGGCCGCACCTCCATTTCGAGGTCATAATGGACGGCAGGGCAATAGACCCGGGACGATTATTATACGGCTGATGGCCTGTTTTTCGGGCAGAACCTACGTAAAACTCTATAGGGGGGGATAACGAGCCGAAATTACAGACATTCTATGTTAGTTGTGGTGTACCGGGGCATGGACCACCATATTTATGGGTCGGGTTAAAGTTTTAGCGTGTCAGGCCGATATTAGAAGTATGAGAAGGCATATTATGGCCTGATTCCAGGAGGATCCATGAAAGTAGGCGGAAAAAAACCCGGTGTAAGCTCGAATACTTACGTAAAAAAGGCCGGCGGAGCGGCTGAACAGGCGAAGCAGATCGAAGCGGGCAGGAAGGCAAGCGAAGGGGATAATGTAGATATCTCCACAAGGGCAAAGGCGTTGACCAACGCGAAGAGGACGCTCGACGACATGCCTGACGTAAGGGGCGAGCTTGTAGTAAGGCTCAAGACCGACATAGAGGGCGGCGGCTACAACGTGGACTCCGGCAAGGTCGCGGAGAAGATGATAGAGAGGGCGGTGAGGGACGCCGTCCA
>JACRNN010000269.1 GCA_016234955.1 Deltaproteobacteria bacterium
CCTGTATAACACGGCCTTCGGCATAGGCGTGGCGATCCTCTTCCTCGTCATGTACTCGGTGCTGATGTCTCGGGCGAACAGGCTCATAGACGAAATAGACGCCTACTCGTTGAAGATAGTGAACATGATAGGCAGGAGCGGCAAAGGTGGCGCAAAGGCGGATTAGAAGAAAACACCACACCCACGGCGCGGAAGACCTGAACCTGACCCCGATGATAGACATCTTCATGATCATCATCTTCTTCCTGCTGCTTACCACCGTCCTGGTCAAGACGGCGATAATCAACGTCTATCTGCCGCAGGAGCAGGGGGCCTCGCGTTCAGGAGGCGCCCCCCCGGAGATATTGATCGTCAAGGTGAACGAAAGGGGATTCGAGCTGGGCGGCGTGGGCGGCGGCGCGTTCATCCCCAAAAACGGCGCCGGGTTCAACTACCCGGAGCTCAACAGGAGGCTTGCCGCGATAAAGGAACGGTTCCCCGAAAAGGAGGACGTCATCCTCCTCTTTGACGTTTCCGTGCCGTACGACACCGTGGTACAGGTCATGGATGCCGCCAGGGAGACCGAGGACAAGAGGCGTCCGTTATTCCCGCTGGTATCCCTCGGAGAGAACAGATAGGTTATGGAAACAGTTAGAGCTAAAAGAAAGCGCAGGAGGTCCAGGGGGCTGACCGGGTCGTTGATGCTCATACCGCTCATCGACATCATCACCAACATCCTGCTCTTCCTCCTCGTCAATTATTCCGTCGAGGGGCAGATACTCACCATAGACCCCAAGTTCAAGCTCCCCGTCTCCACGGCCCGCGAGACCCCGAAGATGTCCCTTATCGTCCAGGTCACGGACCAGGACCTCATGATGGAGGGGCTGCGGATAGCGGGCGTAAAGGAGATAATGGAGTCCTCCGACATGGAGATACCTCCGCTTCACAGGGAACTCAACAACAACACCAAAAAAGTCGATTTCATCGCGAAGAACAACCCCTCTGTCAAGTTCAGCGGCGCGGTGCTCATCCAGGGCGACAAGAGGATCCCCTTCGCGGTCCTGGAAAAGATAATGTACACGTGCGGCCAGGCCGGCTACAGCAATATCTCGCTTGCGGTGTTCTCAAGTGAATAAAAAAGCGTTCTTCGTAACCGTACAGAACCCGGGCGCCCCGGGCGCGGAGCTGGTCCTGGATAAGTCTCTGGGGGTCGCTCCGGAAAAGCTCGTGGTCGGAAGCGGCCCTAACTGCGACCTGCCGGCCCGGATACCGGAGAGGCACAGGCTTATAAAAAAGACCCTGTGGGGCGGGTATTGCCTGCGCATCCCGGCAGGGGCCGAGGGGTCGATAACGGTCAAGTCCACGACCCTGCCGATAAGGGGCCTCCTGGAGCTAGGGCTCCTGAAGAAAGACGGTGAGAGCTTCCTTTTAAGCCTCCCCCGGGACCTCTCATGCACCATCGACATAAACGGCTCCACCTTCATATTCGAGCAGCGGGAGATACCGCACATGGAGAAGGCGCGCTCGGAGCGCGCGAAGATGGAGCGGTCGCTGAGGTCCCCGCTCCTAAAGAAGGAGGACTCCCAGTTCTTCGTCATACTCGCCATAATCGCGGTCTTGAACTTCGCCATGATCTCGTACCTGAGCACGGTGGAGATTAAAAAAAAAGACGCGCGCGAAGCCATACGCGCCATGCCTCAGCGCTTCGCCAGGCTGATACTCCAGCCTAAGGCCGCGCCGAGGAAGCCCGTGGCAACCCAGGCCGCGAGGAGGGAGGAGCCGAAGGAGTATCTGAAGAAGGGGCCGAAGGAGTATCTGAAGGAGGAGAAGCCGGAGAGGAAGAAAGAGGCTGAAAATGAGGCCTCAAGGCCCAGGGCCGAGGGAAAGGTCGCTTCTACGCGGCAGCAGACGGACGCGCCGCCGGCAAAGGCCGCAATCGCATCAAGGGGCCTCCTCGCCGTCATTACCGCCAAGGCAAAGCCCCTCTCCTTCGATGACAACGTCTTCAGGGAGATCGAAAAAACGGCGGACAACGTAAAAAGGCCTGATGTGCGCGGCGTTGGTGTAGAGGGTATATCTTCAGGCAACGTGCTTGAGCAGGTCGAACAGGTCTCCAGGGACTTCCCCGCCTATGCCCCGGCGTCCGGTTCGAGGGGCGGCTCCGAAATCCTGGGCGAGAAGAAGAACACCGTCATAGCGTCCTTGAAGAAGGAGAAAAGGGAAGGCGCCGCGGCGGTAAGAAGAGACGAGGCAGGGGTATACAAGACGGTCATGGCGTACAGCGGCGGGCTCAAATACGTCTACAACAACGCGCTCAGGAGGACTCCTACCATGAGGGGCAAGGTCACCGCCAGGATAACCATAACCCCGGAGGGGAAGGTCAGGAAGGCCGAGATAATCAACTCGACCCTCAACTCCCCTGAGCTCGAGGAGCAGATTGCCGCCAGGATATACCTCTGGAAATTC
>JACRNN010000270.1 GCA_016234955.1 Deltaproteobacteria bacterium
CGTTCAGCTCCTGACGGTCCTTCTTCTCAACGACTATGAAGTGCCAGGGCTGGCGGTTGGCGGCGCTCTGCGCCCTGTTCACCGTCATCAGCAGGCGGGAGAGCTTATCGAGCCCCACCGGTTTGTCGAGGAACTCCCTTACGCTCCTTCTCCTATCGTAAAGCTCGTAGAAAATCTTGAGTCTTTCGTCCATCGCCCCGCGCCTCCTCGTTATGGTTACATGCTAAATCAAGGCCTCGACAAAATCATTGGCGTCAAAATCCCTCAAGTCGTCTATCCCCTCCCCCACCCCTATGAAGCGTATCGGTATCTTTAGCTCGCCGGCTATGGCGACTATTATACCCCCCTTTGCGGTGCCGTCGAGCTTGGTGAGCGCTATGCCCGTAACGCCGACCGCCTCGTTGAAGAGCTTCGCCTGGTTGAGCGCGTTCTGGCCGGTCGAGGCGTCGAGCACGAGGAGGTTCTCATGCGGCGCGCCGGGTATCTCCCTTGAGACGACTTTTCTCACCTTCTTGAGCTCCTCCATGAGGTTCACCTTGGTGTGGAGCCTGCCGGCGGTATCGAGGATGACGACGTCGGCCCTCCTGGCGACGGCCGCCTTCATGGCGTCAAAAGCCACGGCCCCCGGGTCTCCGCCCTGCGCCTGCTTTATGACAGGGCAGCCGGCCCTCCTGCCCCAGCCCTCGAGCTGCTCGATCGCCGCGGCCCTGAAGGTGTCCCCGGCCGCAAGGACCACGGACTTGCCCTCGGAGGAGTAGCGCGAGGCGAGCTTGCCGATAGTGGTGGTCTTGCCCACGCCGTTGACGCCCAGGACCATTATCACGAAGGGGCTCTTATTTATCTCGAGGGGCTTTTCCACCACCTTCAGGATGTCGTATATGTAGGACTTCAGGTGCTGCCTGAGCTTCTCATTGTCCCAGCCCGCGAGCACGCTCCTGAGCCTGTCCACTATCTCGGCCGAGGTCCTTACCCCCACGTCGGAAGAGATAAGGGACTCCTCGAGCCTCTCAAGGAGCACATCCCTTGACACGCCGGTGATCGCGGACTCAACGCTCCCCATGATAGCGTTATGCGTCCTGGTAAGCCCCGCCTTCAAGCTCTCGAAACCGGCCTTCAGCCTCTTGAACATCGTCCTGTATCCTTTGCCTTACGGGATTTCCCATCCGGCCGCGACGGTCATATCTCTCCAGCCAAAGATTTTTTAGCATAAAAACCGATATTTTAAAAGCTTTTTAAGCTCGTCCGTACCCCGCGCAAGCGTTTTTTCGCCAGGCTGAACCGGCCGATGAACCACCGGGTTTAAAACCCCCGGAGGTTTCAGAGCATTAAAAAATTCTTTCGTTTTACGCTGAAACGTGGTATATATTCGCTTGGCAAAGGCCGTCTTCCGCCGTTGCATCTCTATCGTCTGAGGCGGAGGCGGCGCGCCGGGGCATGGCAATACCGCTTTAATTAAATCTTTGACCACGCAGTTCTACTTGCGGGCCTCGCGCCCGTCATGCATCTTAACCGGCGGAGGCTCTCCTCCGGTAACCGCGTCGGCCGCTTTTCCGGTCCTTCTTTAGCCTTGCAGCCAACCCTCATCTCGACGGACGCACCCTGGGCAATTCTACTTATCTTTGGGGCGTATGCCTGTAATCTATATCACAGCTCTCTCCTTTATCGCGGCGGCGGCTTCCGTATTGCTGGCGCTCGCGCTCGGCGTGGCCTCGGACAATGCATGGGCCGTTCTTCCGCTCTGCGCGCTCTCGCTCCTGATGCTTGCGGCGTCGGCTTATTTGATCATAAGAAAGGCGTTGTGGCCGATAGACAAGACCAACGAAGCGCTTGAGCGGATAGAGGCCGGGGATTACCGCGGCGCGGTGGATATCGCCTCGGACGGTCCCTTCGGGGCGCTGGCGGGCCGTCTCAGGAGGCTGATGGACTCGCTCGATGAGTCCGCGGCGCGCCGCGGAGAACTTCTCGAAACCATGCCCGACCTCGTCATGGACATCGACCGAACGGGCAACGTGGCGTACTTCAACGAGGCCGCCGCAAGGCTTACCGGCTATGCCGAAGAGGACGTATTGGAGAGACCGTTCCTCGGCCTTCTCGACAAAAGGTCGACGGATGAGGCCAGGGAGGCGTTTGAAAGGGTCTTGGACGGAGAGCCTGTAAAGGACCTCGAACTCATTCTAACATTGAAAGACGGCGGCGTAAAGCTCTTCGAGTTCAACGCCGTGCCCGTCCGTAGGGCCGGGGCCGCGGCGATATGCCGCGTCGTCGGAAGGGATATAGATGGAAGGAAGGAGATAATTGATGAGCTTAGAAAGGCGAGGGCGGAGGCCGAGGAGTCGTCCGAAAAGCTTCAACAGACCGTCAGGGATCTCGAGGACTTCGCGCTCCTTGCCGTAAGGAGGGAGATAAAGATGCATGAGATAAGGGAGATGCTCCATAAGTTGAGAAAGGACATGGGGGTGAAAAAGGGGCCTGGAGCGGGTGCGTCCCGGGACCTCGCGCGGGACATCTACCGGTCGTGATAGAGGCGGGCGCACCGGTAAAAAACCGCTCCAGGGCCGGCTCCGTCATCCGCTGCATCCCCTGCCCCATCGCGGTGATCGACCTTGACGGCACGATTACCGGGGTGAACGGCGCCTTTTCCGACCTTGTATCCATGAGCGGGGAAGAGATCATCGGCGGCCCCGTGGAGAGGCTCCTTGAGCATGGCGCGCAGGCGCGCCTCGTCCACAGGCTCAACTCCGACCTTCACGTAAAGGACCTCCGCCTCAACTGCATCGGGCAAGGCGGCCGGGCCGTCCCCGTATCGATATCCGGCTCGGCAATGACGCGCTCCCTGGATGAGACTCAGGCGTTCGTGCTCGTTTTCGAGGATTTGAGGGAGAAATCGAGGCTTGAAGCGGAGCTTGAAAAGACGCGCAACGAGCTTGAGAGGAGAGCGCGCTACATCGAGGACTTCAGGGACGGCGTCTACCGCATGCTCAAGGACATCGACAGCAGCGAGAAAGAGATAGAGACGCTCTGCATGGAGCTCAAGGACACCCATAACCAGCTCATACAGTCGAGCAAGCTGACCGCGCTCGGCGAGCTTGCCGCCGGGCTGGCCCATGAGCTCAACCAGCCCCTTACCGTGATAAAGGGCCTCTCC
>JACRNN010000124.1 GCA_016234955.1 Deltaproteobacteria bacterium
GTGTCCCTTCAGGAGCAGGTGGTGGCGGCCGATGTTATGGTGATGCCCCTCTCCTTCTCCTGCTCCATCCAGTCCATCACGGCGGTGCCGTCATGGACCTCGCCCACCTTATAGGTCACTCCCGTGTAGTAGAGTATCCTCTCTGTGGTGGTGGTCTTGCCCGCGTCGATATGGGCCATGATCCCTATATTTCTCTGTCTTTCCAGCGGTATTGTTCTTGGCAACTTACCGACTCCTCGAAAAAAGAAACCTATTGCATCCAATCCTGCCGGCAAAGGGCGGGATTGGTCTGCGGCAACTGCGCTATGCTTGAAGATTCCCCGCGGCTTGGCCAGCAGGGAATCTTCGACATATAAGGAAGTATCTATTTCTATTCGCTCGCTTGACCCCGCAGCGAGCTGCGGGGAGTGCGCTCGCTATGCATGTTCAATAAACCTATTAAGGAATGCGTGGAGTATCGCGGCATAAGGCCGCGCCCGTTTACCAGCGGTAATGGGCGAAGGCCTTGTTGGCTTCAGCCATCTTATGGACGTCTTCCCTCTTCTTTATCGAGCCGCCCTTGTTGTTGGAGTTGTTGGACGCGTCGATTATCTCGGCGGCAAGCTTCTCCCTCATCGACTTTTCATTCCTGGACTTCGCATAGCCCACCAGCCACCTCAAGGCCAGCGAGAGCTTCCTGTCCGGCCTCACCTCGACCGGGACCTGGTACGTGGCCCCTCCCACCCTGCGGGACTTGACCTCGAGCACCGGCTTTATATTGTCGATGGCCTTCCTGAATATCTTCAAGGCTTCGGTCTTCGTCTTCTCCTCAACTACCTCCAGCGCCCCGTAGAAGATGCCCTCGGCCTTGCTCTTCTTGCCGTCGGACGTGAGCTTGTTTATGAGCCTGGCGATTACCTTGTCGTTGAACTTCGGGTCCGGAAGCACGTCCCTTTTCGGGACATTACCCTTGCGAGGCATACTCTCCTCCACTACTTTCCTGTTTATTTACCTGGGATGTTAAAGAAAACACCCCTGACTTATCCAAGCTCTCCTGAGCCCAAACCGCAAAAAATCTTCAAACGTTCGGACTTACTTCGGCCTCTTTGCGCCGTACTTGGAGCGGGCCTGTTTCCTGTCCTGAACGCCCGTCGTATCGAGCGTGCCCCTTACTATATGATACCTTACTCCCGGCAGGTCCTTGACCCTGCCGCCCCTGATAAGGACGACGGAGTGTTCCTGCAGGTTATGCCCTATTCCGGGTATGTACGACGTTACCTCCATCCCGTTGGTAAGCCTGACCCTGGCCACCTTCCTCAACGCGGAGTTCGGTTTTTTCGGGGTCGTGGTGTAGACCCTGACGCATACTCCCCTTTTTTGTGGGCAGTTCTCGAGCGCCGGAGAAGCCGTCTTCTTCTTGCTCTTTGCCCTGCCCTTGCGCACTAACTGGTTTATTGTCGGCATACTTCACCTTTCACTTCGCTTGCTGGCGAAAATCAAGACAAAATACCAGCTTTGTTCCGCCTTGTCAAGCGCAATTTAACCTAATTCAAGAACTATTTCCGTATCCACCCGTAGGGGAGCCCGGTTGCGCAGTCCGCACGCCCCTTTATGCGGCAACGCACTGTCGCCATCCCCCATGATGCGCCGCTATACTCCCCCCTCACGCCCTTATGCTGCCAAACTCCCGGCCCTCTTGCGACGCTTGCGCCCCTACGCTGAAAACTACATGCCCAACTTGCCCAAAATACGCCTCCGATTCAACCGCTCCCGCCCTCAAACCCCTGCCCCCCACTTACGCCACCCTCTCGCACGCACCTACGCCCCCCCCCTAACACACCTACCCCCCTCGCGCCCCCCATCCGTACCGGTTAAACCGGCTCCTGAATCTGGACCTGTTCCTGCTCCGGCGCCGTCTCCTGCTCGGCATGGGCTACGGAAGCGGCGACCTTCAGATACTGCCTGAACCCTGAGCCCGCCGGCACAAGGCGGCCCATTATCACGTTCTCCTTTAGCCCGCGCAGGTAATCGACCTTGCCCTCGACCGCGGCCCCGGTCAGGACCTTTGTCGTCTCCTGGAAGGATGCCGCGGAGATGAAGCTCTCTGTGGAGAGCGACGCCTTGGTAATGCCCTGCAGGAGAGACTCCGCCGTCGCCGGCTTTTTGCCCTTGGCGATTATCTTGTCGTTCTCCTCCTCGAAGACGTACCTTTCGACCTGTTCGCCGATAAGGAGGTTGGTGTCGCCCGGGTCCTTTATCTTGACCCTCCGGAGCATCTGTCTTACGATAACCTCTATGTGCTTGTCGTTGATCTTGACGCCCTGGAGCCTGTAGACCTCCTGCACCTCGTCCACGAGGTACTTGGCAAGCTCCTTTACGCCCAGGACCCTCAGGATATCGTGCGGGTTGGCC
>JACRNN010000268.1 GCA_016234955.1 Deltaproteobacteria bacterium
GTAGTAGAGGTCTTCCCTGAACCTGTTGTTCCTTATCTCTTCCTTCAGGTCCTTTATGGTGGCCGCCACGACGCGCGTGTCGATCTTTACCGGCTTCGTGTCCCCGACCCTCCTTACCTCGCCTTCCTGAAGGGCCCTCAGGAGCTTTACCTGGAGCTCAAGCGGCAGGTCGCCCACCTCATCCAGCAGGATGGTGCCGCCGTCGGCCTCCTGAAATAGCCCGGTCTTGGTCCTGTGCGCGTCCGTGAAGGCCCCCTTTACGTGGCCGAACAGCTCGCTCTCGATGAGCGGCGCGGGGATGGCGCCGCAGTTGATCGCCACGAAGGGCTTCTGGGCCCTCGCCCCTCCGTAATGTATGGCCCTGGCCACGAGCTCCTTGCCCGTCCCGCTCTCTCCGGTTATAAGCACCGAGGCCGGGTAGTCCGCGACCTTTTTAACCAGGTTCAATATCTCAAGCATCTCTTCGTCTCCGGTGACGATGTGCTTGAAGTCGTACTCGCCCCGCCTCTCCTCCTTGAGCCTCGAGTTCTCCTTCCTGAGCGCCTCCCTCTCCTCGGCCTTCCTTATCGTCAGTATTATCTCGTCCGTCTTGAACGGCTTGGAGACGTAGTCATAGGCCCCGAGCTTCATGCACTCGACCGCGATGTCCATGGTCCCATAGGCGCTCATCATTATGACCGTGCTCTCTATCCTCCTCTCCCGGAGCGCGTTGAGGAACTCAAGGCCGTTCATGCCGGGCATCTTTATGTCGCTTAATATGAAGTCCGGGTCCTCGCCGCCGTCGAGCGCATCGAGGGCCTTTTTCGCGTCGGCCGCGGCTCTTACCTCATAGCCCTCGGCCCTGAGGAGCACCGAGAGCATGTGGCGCAAAGATTCTTCGTCATCGACTATCAATACCTTCTTCATATCCTCCGGCCTATGAAACCTCCCCGGCCTCAAGGCCCAGAGGGTTTCAGAACGTTAAAAAAATGAACCACGACGGAGCAAGCTCCGGGGTGTCATTAAGGAACTTACTTTCATAGCTTGGAAAGCTTGCTTCGAGGAATCATACCCGAAGGAAACATTAAAACCCCGGCAAAGAGACGGTGAAGGACGACCCTTCCCCCTCTTTTGTCGTAAAGGTTATCTCCCCTCCGTACGCCTTTATGATGGACTGCGAGACAAAGAGCCCGAGGCCCGTGCCCTTGCCCACGTCCTTGGTGGTGAAGAACGGGTCGAATATATTGCGCGCCGTCTCTTCGCTCATCCCCGAGCCGGTGTCTGTTATCCTTATCGACACGAACCTCCTCTCCCCGGTCTCCGCGGGCCATTCCGAAATGCGCGCGTCGTCCTTTCTCCTCCTCGGCGCCCCTTGCAAGGGCCTCTTTTCCTCCAGGGTCTCCACCGTAATCTCCCTTACTCCTTCCTTATCGGCCATCGAGTGCGCGGCGTTGACAAAAAGGTTCATCAACACCTGCCTGAGCTTGCCTGCGTCTATTAGTACCCTGGAAACGCCCCCCTTGAGCGCCGTCCTGATCTCCACGCCGGCGGAGCCTAAGTCCCCGTGCGCCTGGAGCGAGGCTATGGCCTCGTCCATGACCCCATTGACGTCCACGGGCTCAACGGGCCTCTTAGGAGGCATGGATATCTCCAGGAACTCCCTGACGATGGAATCTATCCGAGCCGCCTCAACGGAGGTACTGCCTATGACGTCTCTCTCGTCCTCTTTACTCAGTCCGCCCTTGCGCAGCAGGTCGATATACCCGCGCACGGCCCCGAGCGGGTTGCCTATCTCGTGGGCTATGCCCGCGGCCAGGCTCCCGACCGCCGCTAACGTGGACGACCTTAAAAGCTCCTCCTGGGCGGTCAGGAGATCCTTATTGACCCGCTCCAGGGTCTTTATCTCATCCTCAATCCTCTCCGCCATCGTGTTAAAGGACCTGGCGAGGCTCCCTATCTCGTTTTCGTCCTGGACAACGGCCCTGCGCCCGAGCGCCCCGCCGGAGATCCTCTTTGCCGCCTCTTCAAGGCCGCGTATGGGGCTTATGACGGACTTTGACAGGAAGTATGCGCTGAAGGCGATGACGACGACGGAATCGAGCAGGGCGATGAAAAGGAGGAACCGCCTCACCCCGGCCATGTCCTCCTTTATCCCGGAGAGCGGCATGACGAACTCAATCGCCCCTCGTCTTGAGCCGTCTTCCACCAGTGGAGCGGATATATGGATGAAGTCGCCGGGCCCCCGGAAGAGCCCCCCGCCGGACCTTCTGACGGTGAAGTCGGCCGAGAATGGGACGGTCTCCCCAGTCCTCAGATTTTCCGGCATTGTACCGGCCTTCAAGATGGGCGCGCCGGCGGAATCGGTTATCCTGAAAGCGCCGATGCCGGACTCCTTCATGGCGGCCGCCGCGTAGTTGAGGGCGGACTGCGGGTCGCGCCCCCTCGATTCCCTAAAGGCGGCGCGGACAAACCGCACTACGCTCCTGGCCTCGTATACCTTCCAGTATACCGCGCTCTGCTCTAACGCCCTTACGCTGAAGAGCCCGACAAGGCCTATCCCGGCCAGCGTTATGATAACTATCCCGGCCGCAAGCTGGGCGCGTATGCCCAGGTTTATGTTTAACTTACCGGCCATATCCGCCTATTGTCCGCGCCATAAGCCTCCAGCCCGTCCACCCCGCCGCTCAACCGGTTTAAAAGCCCGCAACCCTAACGATATACCACTCTATCAGGGCCTCTCCGGCAAAGACATAGACAGCCGCCCCGGCCGCAAGGAACGGGCCGAACGGTATGGGGTGCTTGCCGCCCTTTCCATGCACGAGCATAAGGGCGCCGCCCAGGATCGCGCCGGACACGGACCCGGCCAGCACCGTCATAAGCACCCCCCTCCATCCGGTGAACGCGCCTATCATGGCGAGGAGCTTGACGTCCCCGCCTCCCATGCCCTCCTTGCCGGTCGAATAGTAATACGCCGCCGCTATGCCGAAGAGGAGCCCTCCGCCGGAGATTGCCCCGATAAGAGAGTCCGCGATCCCCACAGAAGGGAGGAAAAACGACGCGATAAGCCCCAGGGGTATCCCCGGCAGGCTTATGACGTCCGGGATTATCTGGTGGTCGATGTCTATGAAGGTTATTACTATCAGGGCCGCGATGAATACCGAGTAGATGAAAAACCCGGGCGTGAGGCCGAACTTGAAGAATAGGGCCGAGGCAAAAAGGCCTGTAATTGCCTCGACCACCGGGTACCTCGCCGATACCGTAGACCCGCAGCGCCTGCACCTGCCCATGAGCACAATATAGCTTATTATCGGTATGTTGTCATAAAAGGCTATGTGTTTCGAGCAGGCCGGGCATCTTGAGGGCGGAGATGCGATGGAGACGCCGGCCGGGATGCGATAGATGCAGACGTTGAGGAAGCTTCCCACGACAGCCCCGAAGACAAAGGGCAGGACCAGGCTTGGAATATAGATCATGTCATTATCGCCGTTGCCGCAGGTTTGTTTTTAGCGTTATGAAAGTACAATCAGATGGACTCCGGCATGCGCTCCTTCCTCTTCTTCTCAACGAGGGAGAGTATGTCGGCGGCCTGCCTTATGGCGTCCCTCGAGTCCTTCTCGCTCAACACCTCCGATGGTATGCCGCCGGGGATGGCGTCCGGGAACCTCGAGGTCTTGTAGTAGATGTCAAGGCTCGTGGACAAGCCCACGAACCCCCTGAACTCCTCTTCGTAGGCGATGGCCCTGTCGAGGAGATCGACCACCGACCTTGTCTCCCTCGCGTCCTCGCCGTTGAAGAAGAGCGCCGCCCTCAAGGCCTTTGCCGCGGCCTGCTGCGACCAGAAGCACGCGGGGGCGAAGAAACCGCCCTGCTGGTTCCACTCGGCGCACTTAAGGTCGCTCTCCGCCTGCCTGAGCCACCTGTCCGCCTCTTTAGAGAAAACTGCCATAGGAACCCCCTCCTTCATATAATATATCTATCGGCCGTAGCCTTAAGATTCTTGATCCGGAGTCAGGTCCTGTACGCCGAGTTTATCTTGACGTACTCATAGGTAAGGTCGGAGGTCCAGACCTTGGCATCGTGTTTTCCGGCCCTTAGATCGACCGTAACCCTCACCTCGTCCGTCCTTATAGCGTCCGCGGCCTCTTTTTCCCTGCCGGTATCGAGCCCGCCCCTTACGACCTTGACGCCGTTGAACGAGATATCGACCCGTTCCTCCTTGAACCTAATGCCGGACCTCCCGAGCGCGGCCATTATCCTGCCCCAGTTGGGGTCCGCTCCGAAGAAGGCCGTCTTTACGAGGAATGACTCCGCGATTGTCCGCGCCCCCCTTCCGGCGTCCGAGGCCGACGCGGCGCCCTTGAGGTCTATCTCCATCAGGCGTGTAGCGCCCTCGCCGTCCCTTACCACCATTTTGGCGAGCTTCAAGGCTACGCCGTTCAGGAGCTTCAGAAATGTATTGAACTCCCGGCTCCCCGCCTTTATCTCCGCGCACCGACTCATGCCGTTGGCGAAGACGAGCACGGTATCGTTCGTCGAGGTGTCGTTGTCCACGATGATGCTGTTGAATGAGCCGTCCACGGCCTCCCTCAAGGCGAGTTTCAATGCCCTGCCCCTTATATCGGCGTCGGTCACGAAAAAGGCGAGCATGGTGGCCATGTTCGGGCATATCATCCCGGCGCCTTTGGCTATGCCCGCGACGGCGACGGTCTTGCCGCCGATCCTTGTCCTGGCAAAGGCCTTCTTCGGGAACGCGTCCGTCGTCATTATCGCCTCGCAGGCCCCCCCGAGGCCGTTGTAGCCGAGCGCGCCGATAAGCGCCGGGGCGGCCTGCCTGACCCTCTCCACCGGCAGAGGCACCCCGATGACGCCGGTGGAGCAGACGAGTATGGCCCCATTTTTAACTCCGGCGGCCTCCTCCACGCACCCGGCCATGCTCATGGCGTCTTTATAGCCGCGAGGGCCTGTGCAGGCGTTGGCGTTGCCGCTGTTTATCACGACGCCCCTTGCCTTGCCCTTCCTTACCCTCTCGATGTCCACGAGCACGGGGGCCGCCTTGACGGAGTTCTTCGTAAAGACTCCGGCGACGTCCGCATCGACGTCGCTCAATATGAGCGCGAGGTCCTTCTTCCCGCCCCTTTTTATGCCGCACGAGATGCCGGCGGCCTTGAAGCCCTGCACCCTGAGCCCCTGCGCAATATCGTCAACGATATTTTTCGCACCCATATATCAACCTTTTTTAGCGTTCTGACACCACCGGAGATTTCAAGCCCCGGGGGTTTGAAGCTCCCCGCAGCAAACTACGGGGAATGCGCTCGCTACGCATGTTCATTTTTTTAGCGTTCCGCGGCCCCTCGGGTTTTTAAGTGCCTGATGTTTTCCGCCGCGCGGCGGATGCGGTGAGTTGTATAATAAACCATCCGATTATCGATAAAAGTCTCGCCTGAAAAAATGGCGGCCATTGTAATGATAGCCGCCACTCTCAGGTCTTAAATCACGCCCCCACGGCTCTTATTCGCGGCGGCGTATGTGCCTGCGATGCGTCCAGGGGATGAGACTTTAAACCTACGACGCCGCCCCGCAGCACTTCTTGTACTTCTTGCCGCTGCCGCACGGGCACGGGTCGTTCCTGCCTATCTTGTCCCCGTGCCTTACGGCAGGGGCCTCCTTGCCTTCGTCCTTTTCCTCTTCGCCGCGCGAGTATTTGATCTTCTGCTCCCTGGGCGGCCTCGCCGGCTTTGGCTGGTGGGCCCCACCGGAGTGCGCCGCGGCGGCGGCCTCGTGGGCGTGGACGCCGGCGTGGACCTCGGCGGCCTCCTCTCTTTTTATCTGGACCTTGAAGAGCCTCTCGCAGACGTCGGATTTGAACCGCCCTATCATTTCGACAAAGAGGTCGAAACCCTCTTTCTTGTACTCGCTAAGAGGGTCTTTCTGGCCGTACCCACGGAGCCCTATGCCGCCCTTGAGATGGTCCATGGAGAGCAGGTGGTCCTTCCATAGGGTGTCGAGCGTATGGAGCAGTATCACCCTCTCGAACTGGGCGAATGACTCCGTACCCACAAGCGCTATCTTGTCGTTATACGCCTTCCACGCCTTCTCGGCTATGGCGGAGGCGAGCGCCTCCGGCCTTGAGACGGCGTCCATGTCCGGCTGTTCCAGATGGACGCCGAACTGCTTGAACGCGGCGTCGTTTATCGGCTTCATGTCCCACTCGTCCGGCGACGACTTCCCGCCCACGTGAGCGCTCACAAGCGCCTCGGCCGCCTCTTCGCTGAACTCCTTGACCATGTCGCGCAGGCCGGCATGGGAAAGTATCTGCCTCCTGTAGCCGTACGCGACCTCCCTCTGCTGGTTCATCACGTCGTCGTACTCAAGCAGGTGCTTTCTTATGTCGAAGTTGTGGGCCTCGACCTTCTTCTGGGCGTTCTCTATCGCCCTTGTAACGAGCCCGTGCTCTATAGGCACGTCCTCATCCATGCCTATCCTCTCCATTATCGAGGCTATGCGGTCGCTGCCGAATATCCTCAGGAGGTCGTCCTCGAGAGAGAGGTAGAACCGTGAAGACCCGGGGTCCCCCTGCCTTCCGGCGCGGCCCCTCAACTGGTTGTCGATCCGCCTCGATTCGTGCCTTTCGGTCCCCGTGATGTGGAGCCCGCCGAGCTCGATGACCTTTCTCTTCTCTTCCTCGCATATGCCCATGGCGGTCTCGAGCGCCTTGCGGTACTCGTCCGTGGAGTCGTCCTTGCCGGCCATCGAGGCGGCCATGAACTCGGGGTTGCCGCCCAGGAGTATGTCCGTGCCCCTTCCGGCCATGTTGGTCGATATCGTAACCGCGTTGAGCCTGCCGGCCTGCGCGACTATCTCGGCCTCCCTCTCATGGTGCTTGGCGTTAAGGACATGGTGGGGCGTGCCCTGCTTCGAGAGCATCGCCGAGAGCTTCTCGGAGTCGTCTATGGAGATGGTGCCCACGAGCACGGGCCTGCCCGTCCTGTTGCACTCCTCTATCTCCTTTATCGCCGCCCTGAACTTCTCCTTCTTGGTCTTGTATACGAGGTCCGTGGTGTCGGCTCGCCCAAGGGGCCTGTTCGTCGGGATGACCAGGACGTCGAGGTTGTATATCGAATGGAACTCCGCGGCCTCGGTGTCGGCGGTCCCCGTCATGCCCGCGAGCTTGTCGTACATCCTGAAGTAGTTCTGGAAGGTGATGGTGGCAAGGGTCTGGTTCTCGTTCTCTATCTTGACCTTCTCCTTGGCCTCAACCGCCTGATGGAGCCCGTCGCTCCAGCGCCTGCCCGGCATGAGCCTCCCGGTGAACTCGTCCACTATGATGACCTGGCCGTCCTTGACCACGTAGTCTATATCCCTCTTCTTGAGCACATGGGCGTAGAGGGCCTGGTTCACGTGGTGCAGGGTCTCTATGTTGTCGGGGTCGTAGAGGTTTTCTATATTTAAAAGCCCCTCCACCTTCTCAACCCCTTCGTCGGTGAGCATCACCTGCTTGGCCTTCTCGTCCACCGTGTAGTGCGCGTCCTTTTTAAGCCCCGGCATTATCCTGTCTATCACGTAGTACTTGTCCGTCGAGTCCTCGGTCGGCCCGGATATGATGAGCGGGGTCCTGGCCTCGTCTATGAGGATGGAGTCCACCTCGTCGACTATGGCGTAGTGCAGGTCCCTCTGCACGTACTCCTCGAGGGAGAACTTCATGTTGTCCCTGAGGTAATCGAACCCGAACTCGTTGTTGGTGCCGTAGGTTATGTCCGCGGCATACGCCTCCCTGCGGCTCACCTTCCTCAGGTGGAGCAGATGTTCGTTCTGTCCGAGGTAGTGGGGGTCGAAGAGGAAGCTCGCCTCGTGCTGGATGACCCCTACCGAGAGGCCGAGGGCATGGTAGACCGCGCCCATCCAGCGGGCGTCCCTGCGCGCCAGGTAGTCGTTTACCGTCACGAGCTGGGCGCCCTTGCCGGTAAGGGCGTTAAGATACAGTGGAAGCGTGGCCACGAGGGTCTTGCCCTCGCCGGTCTTCATCTCTGCTATCCTGCCCTCGTGCAGGGCTATCCCGCCTATGAGCTGGACGTCGTAGTGGCGCATCCGAAGCTTCCTCAAGGCCGCCTCCCTTACGGCGGCGAAGGCCTCGGGCAGGAGGTCGTCGAGCGTCTTTCCGGAGGCGAGGTCCTCTTTAAAGCGGGAGGTAAGCTCCTTGAACCCCTCGTCGCTCAACGACTTCATCTTCGGCTCAAAGGAGTTTATCCGCTCCACCATCGGCGTTATGCGCTTCAACTCGCGCTCGTTCTTGGACCCGAAAACCTTTTTAAGCAGACTATTGAACATGTCTCACCGATTAGGATATGGGTGCCTCTAAAAATTGCTCTTTTCCCCGATCTCTTCGACAGGGCGAAAATAAAAACGCTCACATATTAACATATATGCTCCGCTTTTTTATTTCAGCGTTCTGAAACCCCTCGGGTCTTGAGTCCTAAGAGGTTTCACGCACCCCGCCTCGACCTCGGAAAAAAATGAACCCTCATAGGCATGTGAGCCGCCGAGGTTTCAGAACACCAA
>JACRNN010000125.1 GCA_016234955.1 Deltaproteobacteria bacterium
AGTAGCCCCTGGCGTGTTGAAGCTCCCCGCAGCAAGCTGCGGGGAATGCGCTCGCTATGCATGTTCAAGCTTGCAAATTGAACCCGAATAGTTCGTGGTTGCCAGATGGAATTTCAAGGTTCAGGCTACAAACCTGAGCCTGCAAAACACCCTTTGCCGCCGTATTTTTTTGTTTCCGCGGCCGCGTCGAGGCACACGTTGCGACATGGAACGGAAGACAAATACCTTGACACGTCGATTTGTTATATAGGATATTTAGTAGTCCATGAAGATACTCGAGGTAAGAAACCTTGCCATCAATATCAACGGCAATACGGTGCTAAAAGACGTCAGCTTCGACGTCAACAAGGGGGACGTGCTGGCCATAATAGGCCCGAACGGCGCCGGCAAAACCGTGCTCTTGAAATCCCTTATCGGGCTCATGCCGCACAGGGGAGAAATAAAGTGGCGCCCGCGGATAAAGACGGGCTACGTCCCGCAGAGGATGGACATAGAGACCGACGTCCCCCTGACGGTAAAGGAGTTTTTTCATCTCCGCGTCAGGCCTCTAACCGACGCTAAAATCAAGGAGACGCTCGATTTCGTGCAGCTCGATCCGGGGATATTGAAAAAGGGGTTCGGCGAGATATCCATCGGGCAGAGGCAGAGGGTCTTGGTGGCGTGGGCGGTATTAGGCTCTCCCGACGTGCTCCTATTTGACGAGCCGACCGCCGACATCGACATTGCCGGGCAGGAATCGATCTACAAGATGATATACCACCTTCAGCAGAACATGGGGCTGACGGTCATATTAGTGTCGCACGACCTCAATATAGTCTACAGCCACGCCGGGGCCGTGCTGTGCCTGAACAGGAAAGGCCTCTGCTACGGCGCCCCGAAAGAGGTGTTGACCCCCCAACAGCTCATGAGCCTTTACGGCGGGGATACGGCGTTCTTCCAGCACAAGCACTGAGAATACGGGGAGGCCGTAAACGGTAGCAAAGATGCAGGAACCGGTATTTCAGATACTCGTTGCCGCCACGGTAGCGGCGAGCGCGAGCCTTTTAGGCTCGTTCGCCATACTCAAGAGGATGGCCCTTGTGGGAGACGCGCTCTCCCACGTCGCGCTGCCGGGCATGGCGCTCGCCCTTTTGTTCAAGGTCAACCCCTTCATCGGTGCCGTCGTCTTCCTGGGGGTGACGGTGACGGGGATATGGTTCGTGGAGTACAAGAGCTCGCTCCCCCTTGAGACCATCGTCGGGGTATTCTTCACCGCGTCGCTCGCGCTCGGGGCGCTCCTGATGCCGGAGCAGGACCTGATAGAGGCGCTCTTCGGCAACATCACGGTCTTGAGCCTTGAGGAATCGATAGCCTCCATGACGCTCTCCCTCGTGCTTATCGTCCTGATACTCTCCATTTACAGGAAGCTTACGCTCAACATGGTCTCACAGGAGATGGCACAGTCCATAGGCATAAACAACAGGCGTCTGGAGTTCATCTTCCTTGCGTCCTTCGCCCTCGCCGTGGCCCTCGGGATACGCTTCGTCGGCGCCCTGCTGATGGGCTCTCTCGTCATTATCCCGGCGGCGTCCGCGAAGAACATATCGAGAAGCCTCAAGTCCTTCATGGCCTCAAGCGTCATATTCGGGGTCTTCTCCGCGGCCCTCGGCATACATCTCTCCTACACGCGCTCCCTCACCCCGGGCCCCACGTTCATCGTCATAAGCTCTATCATATTCGTCGCCACGCTCTTCGTCAGGTGGATACAGAGGCCGGCCTGAAATTAAAAACCTACCTAACGAATACCGGGGCGCCGATCGTGCCTTTGACCGGTATGGAATAGAAGTTCGCCGACTTCCTGAAGTCGCTCAAAAGCGAGAGCATGTACTCCTTATTGACGAGGCCACCCTTGGGGGTTATCTCGATGGTCAGCTCGACCGGGCTCTGGGCAAGGGGAGTCCTTATGGCGGTTATCTCCCCCCTCAGGCGCGCCGAGAGGTCTTTGCCCTCTATCCAGAGGCCGTCTATCAGGGCCTTGCAATCCTTCATCTCGACCTGCCCCCCGGCGCTCTCTATTGGGCCCAACGGCAGGGGGTAGCCCATGACCTTGACCTCACTGCTCTCTATCCTGTAACCCTTTATGCTGACAGCGCCTTCAGGGCAACCGGCGCCGACCCTGCCGAGAGAGACGCGCGCGTCGATTAGGCCGTTTATCTTTACCGAGGAGCGGGAAAGGACGGGCAGGTACCTGAGGTCCACCCCCCTGGCCTCCACCGTTAGGGAGCCCACCCCGGAGGGCCTCAATATCGCGTATCCGGTGAAGCCGCCGTCCCCGGCGTCCCCGTCAATATAGGCGGTGAGCCGGCCGGCAAATAGGCTCAGCGGGTTTACCCGCGCCCTTACCCTGTCAAGGAGCACCAGCCGCGTTCCTCCGTTGCCGAACACCTCAACGGCGCGAAGCTCGATGCCGAAGGGGAATGCCTTGCCGAAGGACTTCCGGGTAAACGCCACCCCGGCCTCCCCTGCCGCCTCTTTCAGCCGCCCCTCGATAAGCTCATCCGGTACGAGATGTAACGCGGCGACGCAGAGGAGGAAGAGCGCGGGGATTACAAGCACTGCCGCGATAACGGACGTCTTTAACGGCGAACGGTTTCCAGGTCTGTTCACTAAGGCTCCTGTTTCATGGGGAGTTCCATTTCCGGGCAGGTTGTTGAAAAAGCCCTCAAAGTTGCTATTCTGAGGGGCCGAATGCTACGGAGAATCTTATAACATGTTGAATATATCATTGCATAGATTCTTCACTTAGTTCAGAATGACAGGATAAAATGGCTCTTCCGCAACCCGATAGTTTCTCCGATAGATTGTGCCCGCTTATCGGAAAAAAAGCAACATTGAAGCTCCCCGCGGCTTTTCCGCGGGGAATCTTCGATATGTAAGGAAACAATTTCTATTCGCTCGCTTGACCCCGCAGCCTTGCCGCGGGCCTCGCGCTCGCCATGCATATTCGTGGAGGCGAAAGGACTTTAAGGGTTGAACCTGTTCGATTATAATGGATGCCCAGGGAGGGGTTAAAAATGGAAACCGCCGTACTCAACAGGACAAGCCGCATACTCTCGGGCCATCTATGGGTCTTTTCAAACGAGCTTGCTGGAAGCCCCAGGAGGTTCGCGCCAGGCTCGCTGGTGGAGCTCAGGGACAGGAGGGATAACTTCCTCGGCATCGGCTACGCGAACCCGAATTCACTCATCTCGATAAGGATACTTACCAGGCAGAGAGAAGAGATAGACAGGGAATTTTTCAAACGGAGGATATCTTCAGCCCTTGAGTACAGGATGAGGTTCCTGCGCGGCGCGGATTCGTTCAGGGCCGTTTTCAGCGAGGGGGACCTCCTGCCCGGCCTCATCGTCGATAAGTACGGAGACTGCCTCTGCGTGCAGTTCCTGACCCTCGGTATGGAGGCGCGCTCGGAAGCGGCGCTTGAGGCGCTCGACGAGGTCTTCTCCCCGGGGGTTATTGTGCTCCGGAACGACAGCCCGGCCCGCACGCTCGAGGGCCTGCCCCTCGATAAAAGGGTCGTCAAAGGGAGCCTTGAGAGGCCTCCGGTCATACGGGACAAGGGACTGCTATTCGGGATAGACCCCTTATCGGGGCGGAAGACGGGCTTTTTCCTCGACCAGGCCGAGAACAGGAGGGCGTTCGCACGATTGACGGGGGCCGGGGAGGCGCTCGACCTCTTCTGCAACACAGGGGCCTGGGCCTTGCACATGGCCAAAAACGGCGCGTCCGTCACAGGGGTGGATTCATCCGGGACAGCGGTGGATGCGGCCAGGCGGAACGCGGATATGAACGGGCTTGCGGGCGGATGCGTCTTTTTGAAGGCCGACGTATTCGACTTCGTCAGGGGAGAGCTTCCAAGGGGGGTCCTCTACGACTATATGGTCCTCGACCCTCCGGCCTTTGTAAAGTCCAAGGCTAAGATAAACGAGGCGCTGAGGGCGTACAGGGAGCTCAATACCGCGTGCTTGAAGCTCCTTAAGAAGGGAGGGCTCCTTGCCACGTCCTCCTGCTCCTACCACGTCGACAGGGAGGCGTTCATGGAGGTGTTGCGGTCGAGCGCCAGGGACGCCGGAAAACCCGTAAGGGTAGTGGAGATGCGCTCGCAGGCGAAGGACCACCCCCCGCTCCTCTCGGTGCCGGAGACGGAGTACCTCAAGTGCGTGATACTGGAGGCTGGTTAGGGCGGCGTTGCCATAAAACGCTACCCCATTATCTTCAGATACCCCCAGTATACCGCGACGTTTATGATCGTCAGCGGCGCCCCCACCCTCGCAAAGTCGATGAAGCTCAGCGTGGCGCCCCTTTTCTCCGCGTTCTGGATGACTATGACGTTGCTCGCGGCCCCGAGTATCAGGAGGTTCCCGGCTATGGTACTCCCGGCCGAGAGCGCCATCATCCCCTCCACGCCTCCCCCCGCGCGCGTGAGCACCGGTAGATACAAAGCGACGAACGGGACGTTTGAAAGCACCTGGCTCAATAGGACGCTCAGGGCGAATATGGAGTCGGTCGAGGCCGGGTCAAAGCCCGGACGGCGGAGAAGCCCCTGAGCGGCCCCTGAGCTCCAGACGGCGTCCGTGACGACGAACATCGAGGCGAAGAATACGAGCGTGCGCCAGTCTATCCCCTTCAGGACCCTGACCCTCCTGGGGCTTAAAAATATTATCGGAGCGGCCGCGATGAGCGCGATATAGGTGAGCCTGAAGTCAAAGGCCGGGGCGAACGATATCGCGGCGGCCTTTAGAGAGACGAGGAGGACCACGAGTATCAACGAGACCCTCGATAGAGACGCGAGATGGGGGTCTTTGAGGGCCTCGCGCGAGTTCTCAAGCGGGGTCTTGTGGAAGTGGGCCCTGAAGAATAATTTGAGGACAAGGTAGGCCGCGAAGATATTTACGACGGTCGGCACGGCAAGGTGCTTGAAGAATACGGCGAACGGGCCGGTGAGGCCCCCGTTTATGGCGACAAGGAGGTTCTGTGGGTTCCCTATGGGGCTTGCCACGCTTCCGATTGTTACGGCGAAACAAAGCGTTAGAAGCATAAGTTTAGGAGAAATATTATGCTTTTCCGCGAAGTAGAGGACCAAGGGCGTCCCTATTATCGCTACCGTGTCGTTCATCAGGACGGCGGAGAAAAAGCCCATCACAAAGAGTATGAGGAGGACCAGCGCGTCGGTGGACCCGGCGGCCTTGAAGACCGAATACGAAAGGTGATAGAGATACCCGCTCTCCACGAGGGCCTCGCCAACGACGAACATCCCGAAAAGGAAGAGCATCACGTCCGGGTTCACGGCCATCAGGGCCGTCATGGGCGAGATGGAGCCCGCGGCGAGGTCGGCGACGGCTCCGAGGAGCATTATCTGCCAGATATCAAGCCTGAGGCCGCCTATCCTTCTAACGGCGGTCATGACCACCACGCCTGCAAGGATTATTATAGGAAAGTAATCTGTCGGCATCCTGAATATGCATAGCGAGCGCGAGGCCCGCCAGCTATGCTGCTGGGTCGAGCGAGCGAATAGAAATTGTTTCCTTACATATCGAAGATTCCCCGCGGAAAAGCCGCGGGGAGCTTCAACTCAGTCATCCCGGAGAGCGGATAGAGGAAGGGTCGCGAAGGTAATCGGCCCGCGGAGACGGCGCAAAAAAGACCGAGGGGAGGCCCTGCGCCCAGGGCCTCCCCTCGCAATCCCAAGCCTGCCTCACTTTAGTAACTTGCTGAAAAACTCCAAATTCACGTCAGGCTGCTCAAAAAGCTCCCGACCCATGCTTCTCGCATGGGTACCCCGAGGAGTCGAGAAGTGAGGCAGGGTTCCCATTGCGTCTTTACAATTGCAATGGGAAGGCGTACTTGTCTCGTACGCCGCAGTGACGAGCCGGTCCACCCGCACGAGCAGTGCGGGTCGGACGACACCGCAGATGGGGCTTTTTCAGCAGCCTGTTAGAACTTCATCAGGGAGAATACCGGGTGCGGGGCGATCTTTTTCCTGCCCTTGAGCTCGTCAAGCTCTATTATGAAGGCGCACTCCACGATATTGCCGCCCATCTTCTTTACGAGCTCCACCACCGCCCCCGCGGTGCCTCCGGTAGCCAGGAGGTCGTCGGCGATAACGATATTCTGCCCCTTCTTAATGGCGTCCTGGTGTATCTCGAGCGAGTCCCGTCCGTACTCGAGGGTATAGCTCGCCTTGTGGGTCTTATGGGGCAGTTTTCCGGGTTTCCTTACGAGCACCACCCCCGCGCCTATCTTGTACGCTAACGCGGCCCCCACGACAAAACCCCGCGCCTCTATCCCCACGACGAGGTCTATCTTCTTGCCGACGTACCTGTGGCCGAGGAGGTCGACCATCCTCTGGAACATCTCGGGGTCCTTGCACAGCGTCGTTATGTCCTTGAAGAGTATCCCCTTCTTCGGAAAATCCGGAACGTCCCTTATAAACTTTTTAAGATGCTCTACCATGCCCTTCCCCCGTTTCAATATTTTTTTTGGGACTCGTTGCGCCGGACCCCAATGCTGTCGAACAACTCCGGGCCGCGCATCTTGAAGCTCCCCGCGGCAAGCCGCGGGGAATGCGCTCGCTATGCATATTCAACCGCTCCGTCAGACGGCGTCGTAAGACGAGATGTCGTCCATCTCCTTTATGATGTGCCTGAGCTTGCCGAGCGCCCGCGCCTCTATCTGCCTCACCCGCTCCCTTGTCACCCCGAAGGCCTTGCCTATGGACTCGAGGGTCTTAGGAGGCGAGTTATTGAGGCCGAACCTCATCTTTATGACCGAGCTCTCGCTCTCGTCCAGGAGGGTGAGCCACTTATCCACCCTGTCGCGCCGCCTCAACATGCTCAGGATCTCGAGCGGCGCCGGGAAGGTGTTGTCCTCTATCTTCTCAAGGAGCGTCTGGTCCCCGCCGTCCGGCGCCGTGCGCTCAAGGGAGTACGTCTTCCTGCTTATGATGTCGAGGCGTTTTACGTAGCGGCCTGAAAAGCCCGTCTTCTCGGACAGCTCGCTGTGGTTGGGCTCCCTGCTGAGGACAACGGTCAAGTCCCTTGCCGCCCTGTTGAGCCTCCCGATGTCCGCCGCCACATGTATCGGGAGCCTGATCACGTTGGACTGGTTTACTATCGCCCGCTCGATGGACTGGCGTATCCAGTAGGTGGCATAGGTGGAGAATTTGCAGCCCTTAACGGCCTTGAAGCGCTCCACGGACTTTATAAGCCCTATGTTGCCCTCCTCGATAAGGTCCTGGAGCGGGTAACCCCTGTTGACGTATCTCTTGGCGATATTGACGACGAGCCGCAGGTTGGACTCTATCATCTTCCTGCGGGCGCGCTGGTCACCCCTTGATATCCTGTGGGCAAGCTCCTGCTCCTCCCTGAACGTAAGGAGCGGGTATTTCTTGATGCAGTTGAAGTAATACTTTACGGAATCGGTCGCGGCGGATATCCTGACTTCCTTCGCTTCCGCGCCTTCGATGTTGCAAACGCCTCCCCTGATGAAAGCACCGCTTGAGTGACTTCCATTCAACTTCATTCGGAACGCTCCTATCAATCAGATTAGAAGCAGGCTCCAGGATGCGTCGACTATCTTGTTTTTACTACAAAAACCACCCCTATGGCAAGAAAAAAAGCGGGTTTCTCGTGCTTTTGCCGCGCCTCACCTCAAAGTGCAGGTGGCTTACGGTGGCGTTGCCGGTGTCGCCGACCCTGGCTATGATATCCCCTCTGGAGACCTTCACCCCGCGCTTTACCAGGTTTTCCCTGTTGTGCGCGTAGACGGTGAAAAAGCCGTCCTTGTGCGAGAGTATCATTATCTTGCCGTAGCCGCGCATCGAGGCGCTTTCAAAAACGACCTCCCCCTCGTCTGCCGCCGCTATCGGGGCGCCTTCGTCGGCGCGTATGTCGATCCCGCCGTGCATCACCCCGTTCCTGACGCCGAAGTTGGAAATGACCTCCCCCTTGACGGGCCACTGGAACCTCCCCTTCTCCACTATTAGCCTGTCCTGCGCCCCCCCGTCTTCGCCATCCGCCGCGCCTTCGCCAGCTCTCTTTTGGGCGTCCGGGGAGTACGGGACGACCTTCTTGACTCGCCGGGCCCCAGGGATGAATATCCTCATCCCGGCCGCTATATCGGTCGGGTCCTTGATGTTGTTCATCTCGGCCACCTCCTGCAGGCTTGCCCCGTAGGTACGGCATATCCTCCATAGGGTCTCGCTCTTGCCCACCGTGTGGTACACCCCCTCAACGTGGCGCGCCCTCTTGACGTGGGCCACGCAGCCTGAAAATGAAAACATGAGTAAGAATAGGATTGTCAACGTGCCGATACGCATCGAGTGTACCCTTCGGGGCGCGGCGGGCGGGTCGGGTTTAACGCGGGTTTTCACGCGGCTGCTGCCAGCCGTGCCTGCCTATGAGCTTTACGAAACGGCACCCGCCGAGGACCTCGGACACCGTGCCGTTGGCGGTCTTTGTTATCCTGAGGAGCTCCTGCGACTCTTCCGTGCCTATGGGGATTACGAGCCTTCCGCCCGGCTTGAGCTGCTCTATATAGGATGAAGGCACCCGCGGAGAGGCGGCCGCGGAGATTATGGCGTCAAAGGGGGCCTCATCCCTCCAGCCGAGCGTCCCATCCCCTATCTTTATGATGACGTTGGAGCAGTGCAGGCCGTCCAGGGTCTTCCTCGCCATCGCCGCTATGGCATGGATGCGCTCAACGGAGTAGACCTTGTAGGCGAGCATGGAGAGCACCGCGCTCTGGTACCCGGAGCCGGCCCCTATCTCAAGTACCCTCTCCGAACCCGTAAGCCCGAGGGCCTCGGTCATGAGCGCCACCATATAGGGCTGCGATATGGACTGCTTCTCCCCTATGGGCAGCGGATAGTCGTTGTACGCCTGGGAGTAAAGCGCCTCGGCCACGAACAGGTGCCTCGGCACCGTGAGCATGGCGTTCAGCACCTCTTTACTTTTGACGCCGCGCTCCATTATCTGGGTCTCCACCATGCGTCCGCGGGCCCTCTCGTATATGTCCTTTTTCACCCTTATGTTCGCCGGCTTGAAGCTACCCCCATGCCCAAGCCGCGGGGAATCTTCGACATGTAAGGAAGTATCTGTATCCGATTCGCTCGCTTGACCCCGCGGCATGCCGCGGGCTGGACGCTCGCTATGCATGTTCAACTATATTCCCCTCTCATCTCATATCCCACTTCTTGAGTTCGTCGATGGACGCGTAGTTGGTCATGTCGAGGTGGACCGGCGTGATGGAGATATACCCCTTGCTCACGGCGTAAAAGTCGGTGTCAGCCCCCCCCTCCCACCTCTGCATGTCCCCGCCTATCCAGTAGTACTTCTTGCCCCTGGGGTCCACCTTCTCCACTATCGCGTCGCTGAAGAAACGCTTGCCCTGCCTCGTTATCCTGTAGCCCTTTATGTTCCTGACCTGCGGGACGTTGACGTTCAAGAGCGTGTCCTTCGGAAGCCCCTTCCTGAAGACGTGCTTCACGACCCTCAGGGCGAAGGCCGCGGCGGGATTGAAGTCGAAGTCCGCCCTCGCCGCAAGAGAGATGGCGACCGACGGTATGCCGAGGAGCGTGCCCTCCATGGCCGCCGAGACCGTGCCGGAGTACGTGACGTCCTCCCCGAGGTTGCCGCCCTTGTTTATACCGGACACCAGTATGTCGGGCCTTGAGGGCAGTATCCTGTTCACGGCCAGGGTGACGCAGTCCGTCGGGGTTCCGTCCACCGCGTACATGCGCGGGGCCACCTCCTCCACCCTCAGCGGGCGGTGCAGGGTCAGCGAATGGCTTGCCGCGCTCCTCTCCCTGTCGGGGGCCACCATGTAGACGACGCCGGCCTTTTTCAAGACGGAAGCGAGCCTCATTATCCCCTCGGAACGGATGCCGTCGTCGTTTGATATGAGTATGACCCTTTTCCCTGCTCTATCGGACATTTAAAGGATGATAATAGAACCGCCGGAGAAATTCAACATCTTTCGAGCGTTGCGGCGCATGACAGAGCCGGGGCCGGCCCCGCCGCCCGTGACTTTGCAACTTCGATGGAGACTGGAATTTTCTTTTATGCTATGATTAATTACCGTAAACATCGAGGGGGAGAGTTTCCTTTGCCATGGACAAGATCATCCACTGCACCGACCACATAACCGATCAGGACATCTACTTTTTCAAGGAAGGCAGCCACTTCAAGCTCTACAACAAATTGGGCTCCCACCTCATGACGCTCGACGGCGCGCGGGGCGCGCACTTCGCGGTATGGGCCCCGAACGCCGAGAAGGTCAGCGTAATAGGGGACTTCAACGGATGGGACCCGCAGGCGCACCCCATGAGGGTCAGGGACGACTGGTCCGGGGTCTGGGAGGGCTTTATACCGGGGATAAAAAGCGGGGAGCTGTACAAGTACCATATCGTCTCCAAATACCACGGGTATACCGTGGAGAAGGGCGACCCGTTCGCGTTCCACTGGGAACTCCCGCCGAGGACCGCCTCCACGGTCTGGGACTTGAGCTACGAGTGGAACGACCGGGGGTGGATGGAGAAGAGGCGCGAGCGAAACTCGCTCAAAGGCGCAATCTCCATATACGAGGTCCATCCCGGCTCATGGAGAAGGGTACCGGAAGAAGGCAACAGGCACCTCAACTACAGGGAGCTTGCGCACCGGCTCGCCGAATACGTCAAGGAGACGGGGTTTACCCACGTGGAATTCCTTCCATTGATGGAGCACCCGTTCTACGGCTCCTGGGGGTATCAGACCCTCGGCTACTTCTCCCCGACGAGCAGGTACGGCACACCGCAGGATTTCATGTACCTCGTGGACCATCTCCACCGGAACGGCATCGGGGTGATACTGGACTGGGTCCCCTCCCACTTCCCCTCGGATGAGTACGGGCTCGCCTACTTCGACGGCACGCACCTCTTCGAGCACTCGGACATGAGGAAGGGGTTCCACCCCGACTGGAACAGCTATATCTTCAACTAC
>JACRNN010000126.1 GCA_016234955.1 Deltaproteobacteria bacterium
GCACAACCCGGACCTTAAAAAGGTCGTGATACTTACCGAGAAGATATCGGTCAGCGACGCGCGGGTCATAAGGGCCATATGCCAGACAAACGGCGTGGACGTATTCGGAGGGAACTGCCTCGGCGTTGCCGACGCGTGGAATAAGGTCAGGATAGGCGGGGCGCTCGGCGGCGGAAAGCCGGACGAGTCCCTTGTCAAGGGGTCCGTAGCCCTATTCTCGAATTCCGGGAACTTCACAACCACCATAGCGGTATACCTGCTTACGAAGGGGTGGGGCACGACGACGTCCGTATCGAGCGGAAAGGACGTCTATATACACTACGCCCCGGCCGAGTTCTTCCACGCGCTCGACAACGACGACAGGAGTAAGGCCGCGGTGGTCTACGTGGAGCCGGGCGGGTACTACGAGCACGGGCTCAGGATAAACAAACCGACCGTCGCCTGCGTGGTGGGCAGGTGGAAGGCCAGGCTTACAAAGGCCTGCGGGCACGCCGGGAGCCTCGCCGGCTCCGGCGACGACGCCAGGGCGAAAGAAAAGTGGTTCATGGACTACTTCGGGGTCGACGGCATATACACCCCGCAAACACCGGTATTCTCCAGGAAGGGCGCGGTGGTGACGAACATCGCCCACATCCCCGAGGCCCTTACAAGGCTGATGGAGCTCAACGGGGTGAAGCCGGACTTCGAGTCGAAGGGCGACCTCTCCCTCAAGTGCTGGTTCGCAAACAACGCCTCCATCCAGCTCCCCCCGGAGCTGGACACCCGGGTCGTCAAGGCCGTATCCCCGTATGACGAGCAGATTGAGCACGTCAACAGGCAGATAGGCGCTCAGTACCCGCGCCAGACGATGCGGGACGCCAGCGGCGCATCGATGATGGACCCCAGGACGCAGGTGACCAAGGTCCACAACATATCGATACTCGACGCCTCCAGGCGCTCCTTCGAGGAGAACCTCTGCATGTCGCTCCTGAAAAGGTATCCCGACGAGCAGGAGAGGGAGCTTGCAAACGCCGCCTTCAACGCGTACCTGAACCACTATAATGACGCGGCCGTTGCGGCGGCTGACGCCGCCAGGGAGGCTGAAAGCTCCCCCAACACCGTCCTCTCCGCCGCCATTTCGATAGTGGGCAGGGGTAGGGTCAAGGGCGCTCTCTCCGCCTCGAACCTCCTGCTTGAGCTCTTCCAGGGGTCTGGGCTTAAATCCCCTTCGGATGAATTCGATTGCTCCAGGATACTGAAGGCCCTTTCCAAGGAGGTGAAGGCATCCCTCACGGCTACAAAGGACGACGATAGGGCTTCGGCGCTCTTGAAGAGGGTCGAGGGGATAGGCAGGAGGTCGGTCTTTATCGATTTCGTCACGGAGGCCGCGGGCGGCAAGCCCTCCGGCGACGCGCTCCTTGCGGCCATATGGGCGACCATCGGGTGGGAGCCGCTCATAAAGCGCTCCATCTCCAAGATCACGCTTACCGCCCTGCCCTGGTACTCAAGGATATTCTCAAGCTTCGTCGGATGCAGCGTACCCGCGGCAAGGCAGGGTAAAGACAGTTTCTGCGGGGTGAAGAACGAGGAGCTTATAAACGGATGGACCTTCACCGACGCCGCGTTCCTCGCCCTTATCGGCAGGAAGCCGGACGAGCACGAGAGGTTCGAGTTCTCGATGCTCCTGGGCCTCATCATCTCCAACGGCCCGGGCACGATATCGGCACAGGGCTGCAAGGGAGGGGTGAGCGCGGACGGGCCTGAAGACCCGCACAGGGTACAGATAAACAAGGCCTTCATAGGGTTCCTGACCCATACCGGGTTCGCCCACGGCGGCAACGGTTACGAGGCGATAGCGTTCCTCATCGAGAGGTTCAAGGGGAGGGAGCTCAAGGACCCGTCGAACAGGAAGCACGGGGCCGACCTGAAGGCCGTCGCCGACGACTACTCGAAGTGGTACGCGAAGTACAAGGCCGAGCAAAAGGCCTTCGGCAACATCGAGTACCTGAAGGTCCCGTGCGTCAACCACCCGGTATTCAAGGGCAAAGAGGTGAACTACGACCCCAGGGAGCGGTTCGTCAGCGCCCTGTTCGAGGAAAAGTCCATCTACAACGTGTTCCTGGACTTCTACCACAACCTGGTGCGCTCCCTGTATGAGAACAAGGTGAGCTCCAACGTCTACTGCGTCAACGTTGACGCCGTCATCGCCGTGATACTGCTCAAGATAGTATGGAAGGCGTTCAACAGCGGCAAGATGACCGGCAACGAGGTCGAGTCCGCGGCCTTCACCACATTCCTCTTCGGCAGGATGATAGGGTGCGCGGCCGAGATAGACGACCACATAAACAGGGGCCGCAATATGGATACGAGGACGCCGGCGTCCAAGTGCGTGTTCGTCGGATAGATAGTTGAGCATGGCTTGACCGGACAGGCCCGACCGCCGAAAAGGCGGTCGGGCCTGTTGTTTTTTGGCGGTGCGGCCTTTATCCATCGGGCCTCGCGCCCGCCATGCCGTTTTCAAAAAAAGTTGACAAGGACTTCCCCTTGGGATAAGCTTTTTTAATATCCCCGTATTGAGCCGCGCGGGGAGTTTGCGGCGATTAGGATTAAACCTTCCGGAACAACCTGCCGATACGGAAAGTACGGGTCGGCTGCCCTGGATATTACGCATACCCGCAGGCCGTTTGAAACAATCTCAAAATAAGGGCGCGTTATGACACTGATAAAAAAACTTCAGCCGTTAGGGGAGATACTTAAGGCAAAGGGAGCCCTGACGTCCATGCAGCTCGAAGAGGTGCTGAGGATCGGCAAGAGGACGAACACCCGGGTCGGCAAGGTCATAGTCAACCTCGGGTACGCAACCGAGGAAGACATCGCCAACGCCCTTGCCGAGCAGTACGGCATGCCCGCCATCGTCCTGTCGAACACCATCCTCGACCCCAACACCGTAAAGATCGTCCCCGAGGCCCTTGCCAGGCGCAACATGGTGATACCGGTCTCCCTGGAAGGGGACACGCTCAAGGTGGCGATGATAGACCCGCTCAACGTCTTCGCCATAGACGAGATCAAGAAGGTGACGAGATACAACATAGA
>JACRNN010000280.1 GCA_016234955.1 Deltaproteobacteria bacterium
GAAAAGCCCATCCACATAGAGGCCGTGAGGTCGATGTTCGAGAATGCGGGGTTCAAGGACGCCAACCTTCAGCAGTTCGCGGAGCCGAATAAACTCCTTGTGAAGCTCAAGAGGTCGGAGGGCAATCTGAGGGACGTCACCAGGGCCATAGGGGAGGTCTTCTCAAAGGGCATGCCTGACAACCCATTCAACATAGACTCCACGTCCGAGGTCGGCCCCACGGTCGGCAAAAAGCTCCAGAGCGACGCACTATGGGCCGTGGGCATCTCGCTCCTCCTCATACTGGTGTACGTGGCGTGGAGGTTCGAGTTCAGGTTCGGGGTCGCCGCCGTAGTCGCCACCTTCCACGACGTCCTTGTAGTGATGGGCTTTCTCTATATCATCAACAAGGAGATGACGCTTCTCATAGTGACGGCGCTCCTTACCCTTGCAGGGTATTCGCTTACCGATACCGTCGTCGTATTCGACAGGATACGCGAGAACATGCACAAAAAGACCAAGGAAGGCATTATCCCGCTTATCAACAGGTCCATAAACGAAGTCCTCAGAAGGACCCTGGTCACCTCTTTAACGACGCTTCTTGCCCTGCTCGCCCTGCTTGTCATGGGCGGAGAGGTGATACATGACTTCGCCCTCGCGCTCTTCGTCGGCGTGATAGTAGGCACCTACTCATCGATATTCATCGCAAGCCCCATAGTGCTCTTCTGGAAGGAAAAGACGGTCAGCTTTGCAAAAAAGACCAAATGAAAACACCGGGGCTTAAAGGTCAGCTGGGCTTCAGAACGCTAAAAAAATGAAAACACAGGGGCTTAAAATCCAGCGGGGTTTTTAGAACGTTGATAAAACGAAACATCCCGTGGTATAAAACCCCAGGGTTTTCAGAACCTTAAAAGATAAAAGCGGCATATTCCGTATTTGTATGCCCCGTCCGGCCTCTCCATGATTTTTCATCCCTGATTAAAAAGCCTGTTGTCTTCTTTACCGTTGTGTGGTAGAAGAATATAGATGTGGGGTGTGGCTGGTTCATAGCGCTTGTCTTTCCGGCGGTCTGATCTTCTGTACTGTTGTATCGGTTGCGGCGCCGGAACAGACCAAGGACGCTTTAAGCATTAAGGCAGATAGCGTTGAACAGTGCCGCGGTACCGCAGTTCCGGTATTGAAGGCATTTTTTTTTAAAAAATCCCGGCTGGCTTTCCTGAAATTACGAAAATATGGGTATCGAGAAAAACTTTTCCGCGGATACGCACCATATACAGCAGCTGGATTTGAGGCTGTGGAGGGAGTTTCAGGAAGGTCTTTCCTCGCTTCTCGATATCTCCATATCCCTGTATGACAGCCGCGGCACGCTCCTGATGCCGTCGAGCAGGCAGACGTGCCTGTGCGACGCGGTCAAGTCCATTGAGACCGGCTACGAATCCTGCAGGGACACCACCTCCAGGGCAATCGCCCAGGTGCTCGACAAGAGCAAGACATATATCTACAAGTGCCATACTAACCAGTACATATTCGCCATACCCGTCTTCCTCGACGCTGACCGCTCCTACGTCATCATCGGCGGGCAGTCGTTCCTCTCGGGCAACGAGGTGAAGGACTTCTACGAGGGCAGCGCCCCGCACTTCTTCGACGAGGCCAGGCTGCAGGACCTAAAGGGCGCCATAAAGACCATACCTCCGAAATCCATCTTCACCCTGTCCGGCATAGTAAACAACCTTACGGTGCCGTTCCTTAAGTCCATCTACAACCTCAGCGTGGGCGGCAGGGGGCACCTGACCTCGGACGAGGAGAGGGTGCGGCTCAAGGGCTTCTATGAGCTTGAGCAGATATACAAATCGCTCGCCCCGGTCCTGGACAGGGATGAGCTGTACGAGACCATACTCAACAAGTCATCCGAGCTTGTAAGGGCCGAAAAGGGCTCGCTCATGATACTGGACAACAAAAACAGCGTCCTCTCGGTAAAGGCCTCAAAGGGGATGGACAGGACCGTGGCCGACGGCCTGAAGATAAAGATCGGCGAGGGCATATCGGGCTTCATAGCCGCCAAGGGGCTCCCCGTCATAGTCAGGGACATCGAGACCGACATACCGTCCAGGAAAAACAACCCCAAGTACAGGACGAAGTCGTTCATCTCCATCCCGCTCAAGCTCGACAGCCGCGTCATAGGCGTGCTGAACGTGGCGGACAAGATATCCGGGGAGATATTCTCCGAAGACGACCTCCACCTCCTGCTCTCCTTCGCCAACTACGCCTCCATAGCCCTTGAAAGGGGCGCGTACTACAGCATGAGCGAGGAGCTGAAGATGCTC
>JACRNN010000281.1 GCA_016234955.1 Deltaproteobacteria bacterium
TCCTTGATGAAGGAAGTCAGGACTTTGAGTTTCAAATAATGTTGATCTCTGATGCCATAGGCCCGGCGTTGGATGAGCCGGATCTTGTTATTAAGGCCCTCCATAAAACCGAGGGACACTTTGTTGTCGGGATGGCAATAGCTGACTATGCCGTCCCAGTGGCGTTCAATCATGGCCGCGAATTTCTCGAAAGACTCTAATCGCTGCCATTTGAGCTGGGCCTTCCAGTTATCGAAAAACTTTCTGGCCCAGGCAGGGTTGTTGTAATCCCACAGCTGACCGAAGGACTCCTTGAGCAGATATGCCTTGTGCAGTCTCCGGTTGGCCTTAAGAAGCAGCTTCAAAGACCGGCGGCCTTCCGTATCCAGGTTCGCCCTGTGCGACAGGAGCGTGTAGCGCTGGCCTTTGATGAACTTACGCTCTTTCTCATTGACACGTTTGTATTCCTGACGGCGGACCTGGTCCAGGGCATCGGAGAGGTGTCTGAGCACGTGAAACTTGTCGAAGACGATTCTGGCATTAGGCGCGTTGCGCGTCGTGGACTTACGAAAAGCCTTCCACATGTCCATGACCGCAAGTTTGATTCTACGGCAACGTTGAGCGCCGATATCATTGAAGAAACCCCGGCCAAGTGAAGAACTCATCCATATCGGCCGTTGCCGGTCGAGGTCTGCTACGACGATAGCGTAGCTGTGTCCTTTGCGGATGGATACCTCGTCGATGCCGATTGACCGGAGCCGCTTGGCCGCCGGGCGCTTGGCCAGGAGCGCTTCCATGTAGGCGACCTCCAGGCGGCGGACCTGGCCCCAGGACAGCTGGTGCATCTCAGCCACGCGGTCAACCGACAGCTCCCGGCACTGTCGGCCCACGGCTTGGGCAAAACGCCGCGTGAATCGCCGCGAATCGGACAGCCAGGCAAGGCGCTCCTGTCTCACGCCGCACTCCGGACAGGAGACGCGGCGGTATTCGAAGTCCAGATATATGCGCGTATCCCCGGCGTCCAAATCTCTGACCCTGTGCTGGCGCCGGTCGTAAAAATGGCGAAGCGACCTTCCGCAAACGGAACAAACGGTTTTTTTTGATGCCGCCGCAATTGCA
>JACRNN010000278.1 GCA_016234955.1 Deltaproteobacteria bacterium
CTCCATATCAAAATAGACCTGATTACAGAAAGGTCCCTGAAGCTTACGATTCATTATGCATGCAATATACGGTGTTTCTTTTCCATACCTGATTTTACATCTTACTGTTTTTCTTGATGAATCCGGCGAAATTTATTCAACATCTGGGCCGTACAACGTTGAAGCTCCCCTGCCCCAAGCCGCGGGGTATTCAAAGAACATCTGTTCTAAATAGTCGTAGCAAGCTGCGGGATATCAAACCCTGAAAGAGAATGAAAAAACCACGGGCTTGAAGCCCCGACGGGATGAGTGTCAGCGGCGGCTTGCTGCCGGGCGGCGGGAAGACGCGGCCTCAACACTTGCCCGATATTGCGTCCTTGACGGCCCTGCTGAACTCCGCCAGCCTGTAGGGTTTGTACATGACGGCGCAGAAGCCGTGCCTCCTGTAATCCGACATGATCGGATCCCTCGAATATCCGCTCGATACTATGGCCTTTACGCCGGGGTCTATCCTGATAAGCTTTTTCACGGCGTCCGCTCCACCCATGCCGTCCTCCACCGTAAGGTCGAGTATCACGGCGTCAAAGGGAGAGCCCGTTTCAATCGCCTTTTTAAAAAGCCCTATCGCCTCCGCCCCGTCCCTCGCGAAACTATAATCGTACCCCAGGACCTCGAGCATCTCCCTTGCCACGTCCCTTACCATCTCGTCGTCGTCCATCACCAATACCCTGCCGCTCCCCCTCTCCACCGCCAAAGAGCCGAGGGCCGAGGGGGGCCGCCCAACGGATGCGGGCAGATAGACATGGAAGGCGGCCCCCCTGCCTTCCCTGGACTCAACCCTTATATGGCCCTTGTGTTTTTTAATGACGGAGTACGTAACCGCGAGGCCGAGGCCGCTGGCCCTCTGCCTGGTGGTGAAGAATGGGTCGAATACCCTGTTGAGGTTCTCTTCAGGTATGCCCCCGCCGTTGTCCTTTATCGTGACCTTGACGTACCTGCCGGGGTCTATGGGCAAGGGGTCTTCGCCGGTGACGGTCACGTTCTTCGCCTCTATCTCCACCACCCCGCCCTCAGGCATCGCCTGCCGGGCGTTAAGTATCATGTTGTTCATTGCCTGGGATATCTGGGCATCGTCTATATCCACATACGCGAGATCATCAGGGAATGTGAACTCGCACCTTACGCCGCTATCCCTCAATACGAGGTCCGCGGTCGATCTGATCAAATCAACGATGGACGCGGCCTCTTTTACGGGTTGGCCGCCCCTTGAAAACGTAAGGAGCCGGCGCGTGAGCCCCTTTGCCCTCAAGGCCGCCTCCTCTACCTCGCAGAGCATTTCATGGAGCTTATCGCCTTTTTTGACGCATTCCCTTGCAACCGAAATACGTCCGAGTATCCCCACGAGCAGGTTGTTGAAGTCATGGGCGATACCTCCGGCCAGCTCGCCTATGGTCTCAAGCTTCTTGGCCTTCAATATTTCGTTATCCATCATCTTCCTTTCCGTTATGTCATGGAAGACGCTTATGAACCGCGGCCTGCCGTCCTCGGCGTTCTGGACAAGCGAGGTCAATGACCCGATGAACTCCGTGCCGTCTTTTCTCTTCGCCCTGACCTCGATGTCTTTGACCCTTCCCCGCTTTATCGCCTCCACCGCGCGGCCCATGTCATCGGGGTCGCAATAAAGGGACGAGACCTTCTGCTTCAGGAACTCCTCTTTCGTCCCGTAGCCGAACATCTTCCAGAGGGCCGCGTTCGCTTCGAGGATATCACCCTCTTCCGTCGTAATAGCTATGCCTGCCGGCATATTCTCCATGTCACACCCCTCTGTCTATCGTCCTGTACTGTATCGCCTCGGAGACATGTGCCGGCGCGATCTTGGCCTCATTGTCGAGGTCGGCTATCGTCCTTGCCACCTTCAACACCCGCGTGCAGGCGCGCGCGGAGAACCCGATCCTCTCGACGGCCGTTTCAAGGAGCCTGGCCGACTCGGCGCCAAGCTCGCAGTACTTCTTGATAAGCCTCGTGGGCAGGGCGCTGTTCGAGAATATCCCGCTCCCTTTGAAGCGTCCGGCCTGCAGGCTCCTTGCCTTATCGACCCTCTTTTTAATCTCCGCGGACTTCTCGCCCGACCTCTCCCTGTTAAGCTCCCTGAACCTTATATTCGGGACGTCGCAGTGTATGTCGATGCGGTCGATGAGCGGGCCGGAGAGCCGGGCCATGTACTGCCTCACCTGCATCGGGGTGCAGACGCACTCCTTGTGCGTATCTCCTAAAAAGCCGCAGGGGCATGGGTTCATCGCCCCTATTAGCATGAATACCGCCGGGTACGTGAGGGAGACCAGGGCCCTCGATATCGATACCCTGCCGTCCTCCATCGGCTGCCTCAAGACCTCAAGGACGTTCTTCCTGAACTCGGGAAACTCGTCGAGGAAGAGCACCCCGTTGTGGGCGAGGCTTACCTCCCCCGGTCTCGGGATCCTCCCTCCGCCTATGAGGCCGGCGTCAGAGATGGTATGGTGGGGCGATCTGAAGGGCCTCTCGGTTACGATGGCGTGACCGGGTTCGAGGATGCCGGCCACGCTGTGGACCTTGGTCGTCTCTATGGCCTCCTCCGCCGTCATATCGGGCAATATGGTGGGAAGCCTCCTGGCGAGCATGGTCTTTCCAGACCCCGGAGGGCCCGTCATCAAGACGTTGTGCCCCCCTGCCGCGGCCACCTCAAGCGCCCTTTTCACGTGGGCCTGCCCCTTGACGTCGGCTATATCGAGATGTGTGGCGGCGTTCTTCCTGAAGTAGGCGTTTATATCCGTCCTGCGCGGCTCAAGCCCGCCCCCGCCGTTGAGAAACTCCACAAGGCCCGATAGCGTATTAACGCCGTAGACCTCAACGCCTTCCACAAGGGAGGCCTCAAGGGAATTGGCCTCCGGCAGTATGAGTTTTTTACCGAGCGCCCTGGCGCATACCGCCACAGGGAGCGCCCCGCGAACGGGCTTTATGCCGCCGTCGAGGGAGAGCTCGCCGAGGATAAGGTAGTCCCCGAGGCCTGCGCCCTTTATAATGCCCTCGGCCATGAGTATGCCCACGGCCACGGGCAGGTCGAATATGGTGCCCTCTTTTTTTATATCGGCTGGCGCGAGGTTTACCGTGATCTTTTTGGCGGGGAATATATACCCTGAGTTCTTGACGGCTGAACGGACCCTGTCCTTGCTCTCTTTCACGGCGTTGTCGGGCAGCCCGACCGTGGAGAACGACGGAAGCCCGCGCGAGATATCGACCTCCACCTCCACATGGTAGGCGTCGATACCCAATAGCGCGCTGGTCGATATCTTGGCTAACATAGTCAGCAAGCCTTATAGGGTGCCTCTAAAAATTGCTCTTTTCCCCGATCTCTTTGTTGGGGCGAAAATAAAATGCTCACATATTCTCATATATGCTCCGCTTTTATTTTCACCCCGCCTCGACCTCGGGAAAAATATCTAATTTTTAGCGACACCCTATTATGGAATCCGCCTCAAAAAGAAATGGGGCTTGAATATCGCCTTGATCGCATGTTACCGAAGATGTAGTTTATCAATAAAACGATGAATTTACAAGGGAACGCCCTCCGCCCTTATATAATAGCGGATGGGGCCTTTTGAGCGGCCTGTCAGAGCTTCCGGCCGCCCTGGAGGCTCTCCCTGAAGTAGGCGTTCACGTTGTCGAGGGCGCAGAACCGGCCGCACATGGAGCATGTATCGGAATTCTCCGGCGCGCGGCTCGCCCTTATCTCGGCGGCCCTTTCGCCGAAGAGGCCCGTTTTCTGCTGGGCGTCCCAGTTGAGGTCCCTTCTCGCCTTCGACATCCGCATATCAATATCTTTTCTCCCGAGCTTCACCATGTCGCCCACGTGGGCCGCTATCCTCGCGGCCCTCACCCCTTCCACGACGTCCTCTTTGGACGGCAGGGCAAGGTGCTCGGCAGGGGTCACGTAGCAGATGAGGTCGGCCCCGTACCTCGCCGCTTCGGCCGCCCCTATGGCGGCCGAGATATGGTCGTACCCCGCGGCTATATCGGTCGTCAAGGGGCCGAGGACATAGAACGGCGCATCATCGCTCATCCTCTTCTGGAGCTTCACGTTGGCCTCGATGTCGTCGAGCGGCAGGTGCCCCGGCCCCTCGCACATCATCTGGCACCCCATCTCCTGCCCAATGGACGCAAGCTCGCAGTTTATGAGAAGCTCCTGCACCTGCGCCCTGTCGAGGCTGTCGTGAACGGCCCCGGCCCTCAAGCCGTTGCCGAGGCTCAAGACGCAGTCGTACTTCTTCAATATCCCGACCACCCGGTCGAACCTCTCGTAGAGCGGGTTTTCCCTGTTGTTGCTGAGCATCCATCCGACCATGTAAGACCCGCCCCTGGAGACAAGCCCGCCGTAGCGGTATCCCTGCCTCTTGAGCCTCTCTATGGTGAGCCTGTTTATGCCGCAGTGCACGGCCATGAACGATATCCCGTCCTCGCACTGCCTCTCTATCACGTCGAAGAGAAGCTCCTCTGTGAGCTTGTTCGGGTCGTGGTACCGCTCTATCGCCTCCTTGAACGCCTGATAGAGCGGCACGCTCCCGACCGAAAGGGAGGTCGAGGCGAGCACCTCTTTTCTTATGCTGTCGAGGTCCCCGCCGACGGACAATTCCATCAAAGTGTCGGCCCCGGCCTTCTCCGCGGCCCGCGCCTTTTCGACCTCGGCCCCTATATCTATAAGGTCGGACGAGGTGCCTATGCTGGCGTTGACCTTGGTGCGCATGGACATGCCTATGCAAACGAGCCTTGCCTTGCGGTTCTTGTTGTTAGGTATCACGGCCTTGCCCGAGGCTATAAGGCCCCTTATGGTTTCGGCGGCAACGCCTTCGGAGGCTCCCGCCTCCTCCATCTCCCCGGTGACGATCCCCTTTTTAGCGGCCTCTATCTGCGTCATTTTCAATCCCCCTTGGAATTTTTAGTCTGCCGTCTATCACTGCCGAAACCGGGATGGCGATGATTGGATAAGAACCTATGCGCCTGAGCCTCTCTTAAAGGCGGCGCAGGCGTCCACGAACCCCGAGGCCACGGCCGGGTTGGACGAGAAGTGGAGGTGGACGTAGGTGGCGAGCGTGTTCTTGTAGAGATACCCCTCGCGCACGTCTTCATCGCCGTTGAAAAACGTGAAGGCCCTTTTCAAGCCTGCCGGAGGTCTTGATATCCCGGAGTAGTGGAACTCGTGGCCTCTGACGACCCCGCCCTCTTTTGATAAGGGGCAGTCCCGGTCTACAGTAACCTCCCTGTACCCGAGCGCCTGCCTCTTCCTGAGCATCCGGGCCCTCCACGGAAAGACCCCCGCCATCGAGTATCTTTCCCCGGTGGATACCTCTATGGACCTGCCGAGGTACATCAGCCCCCCGCACTCCGCGAAGATGGGCAGGCCCGTCTTCGCCCCTGCGCGTATCTCATCCCGGAGGGCGGAGTTCGACTCAAGCGCCTCCGCGTGGAACTCCGGGTAGCCGCCGCCGAGGTACAGGCCCCCTATGCCCTCGGGCAGGGACTTATCCCTCATGGGGCTGAAGTACTCAATCTCGGCCCCGAAGCTTTTCAGCATCTCAAGGTTCTCCTCGTAGTAGAAACAGAAGGCGCTGTCGAGCGCGACGGCTATCTTTACGATAGGTCTTGATCGTCCGGCCCTTTTAATCGGCGACGCTACCGCCTTACGCTCAACTCCGTGGGGGGCGGGGCCGGCAAGGGGAGCGAGGTCCACGTGCTTCTCTATAAGGGCCGCCGCCCTCTTGACGAGCCTGCCCCACCGGCTCTTTTTCAGATCCCCGTGGGTCACGAGCCCGAGGTGGCGCTCCGGCATCGAAAGGGCGCTGTCCATCGGCAGGCAGCCTATCACCTTGACCTTCGTCCCCCTGGGGAGCGAGTCCTTGAGCATCCGGGAGTGCCTTGGGCTCCCTACCCTGTTGAATACCACCCACCTGAGATCGACCTCAGGGTCGAACGTCTCAAAACCCCTTACGACCGCACCCGCGCTCCGGGCCATCTTTCGGGCGTCCACGACAAGCAGGACCGGGAGCTTTAATACCTTTGAAAGGTGCGCGGCCGAGCCCTCCTCGGACCCGCCGTCCCTGCCGTCAAATAGACCCATCGCCCCTTCTATGACAGAGACCCCCTCCGCCTTCTCACAAAAGGTCTTTTTTACCCCCTCCACGCCCATCATCCACGTGTCGAGGTTGTAAGAGGGCCTCTTAAGGAGCGCCCTGTGGTGGCCCGGGTCTATGTAGTCAGGCCCGGATTTGAAGGGCTGGACAGTAAAACCCCTTTTCCTCAGCGTCTCCATGACGCCGAGGGCAACGATGGTCTTGCCGACCCCGCTGCCGGTGCCCGCCACTATGAAGGCCCTGCCTTTTTTGCCTCTCATATCATCGCTGTCCCATTAACTACCCCCTTTTCTAAAGGGGGGGGATTTTACAGATATGCGAATCCATGTCCTGAAAATATGGCCCGCCTAATATATGACGGTCGTCCTCATCTCCTGGTTCGGCCCGCCGTTCAAGAGCTTTACGACCCTTACGCCGTCCGGGAAGCAGTCTATGATATTGAGGCAACCGTAGTCCTGCTCTATCCTGAAGAAGTTCTCTATAGGCAGGCCCATTACGTCGCTGAGTATCACCCGGTTCACCCCGCCGTGGGCCACGATGCAGACGGAACTACCCCTGTGGATATCTATTATCCCGCCGATTACGGGCATCACCCGTGCCTTGAGGTCCAGGAGGCTCTCCCCGCCCTTTATCCTGCTTACGGCAAGGTCCTTGAACCTGAAGCCCGCCTCCTCCGGGAACCTGTCCGCGGCCTCCTCACGGGTGAGCCCTTCCCACCTGCCGAGGCTAAGCTCCCGCAGGGGGTGCTTCATGACGGGATCTATCCCGAGCCTCGCGCCTATAATCCTCGCGCCCTTGACCGCCGTTTGCAGATCGCTTGAGTATACGGCCTTTACCGGCTCGTTGGCCAGGAGGTCGGCGAGCCTCCTCATCTGCTCGACTCCCGTGTCCGTTATATCGACGTCGAAGTGGCCGTTGTAGCGCAGCTCATGGTGGTTCACCACCTGGCCGTGACGCGCAAGGTATATCCTTGTCGACTCCATAAACGTATAACCGTCCCCTTTCCGTTAATAACAGGCCGCGGAGGCATCACGCCGCCATGGAAAATACCTTAAAGAGCGCAAGGAGCATCAGTAAAAAGAGCGTCTCCCCCACCTCGCTCGTGAAGCCGAATACGTCCCCCGTGACCCCCCCTATCTTTCTTTTGAAGTATAGCGACATGAGGTAGACGGCAACGCCGAGCAAGGCCATTATGACGAGCGACAGCGCGCCCGCGCTCAACACGAGAAGCGCCCCCATGAGCGCGGTGGCCTTGAGGGCGGTCAAGACGCCGTTGCCGGCGAACGCCGCGCCGAGCCCGCCTTCGCTCCTGGCATAAGTGGAGAGGGCCGCCATCGGGACCATCGCCCACCTGCCCATTGCCGGGAAGATGAAGAGGGCCGGGAGCCTGGCCTCGACCGGCATCTCGCGCAGGGAGAGGTACTTTATCAGGAGGACGAGCACGAGGAATACCACGCCGATGGCCCCGACCGAGCTGTCGCGCATTATTCTGAGCCTCTCTCCTGCGTCCCTGCCTCCTGCAAGGCCGTCCACAGTGTCGGCGAAGCCGTCGAGATGGAGCCCCCCGTTTGTCAGGACGAGCGTTAGAAGGGCTATGGCCATGACCACGCTCTCCGGGAGGAGGGTGGAAAAGAGGAGATACACCGCTACGAGTACCGCCCCCTGCAACGCCCCGACGAGCGGGAAGTACGCCATCGAGGCCGCGAGGTCCTCGGGGCGCGCCTCGATATCTCTTTTTACCGGGAAGACGGTCAAGAACTGAACGGCTATGATTAAACGCTTCATGGCTACCTCTAAAAATAGCTCTTTTTCCTGATCTCTTTGTTGGGGCGAAAATAAAATGCTCACATATTCGCATATATGCTCCGCTTTTATTTCCGCCCCTGCCTCGACCTCGGAAAAAATAACTGATTTTTAGAGGCAGCCTCATCTCTTTTCTTGGAAAAAGTCCCTTACGGGGCCGCGCCATCAGGCATCCCGGACAACGGCGGAATCTTCAGGCGTTGTTTCCTGAGACCCCGGCGTCCGCGAACGTCGCCATTTCATTGTATATCCTTACGGCCGCCTCCACCAGGGATATGGCGATGGCGGCCCCTGTCCCCTCCCCCAGGCGCAGGTCGAGGTCTACAAAAGGCCTGAGCCCCATCCTCTCAAGCATCACCCTGTGCCCC
>JACRNN010000288.1 GCA_016234955.1 Deltaproteobacteria bacterium
TAAGACGACGAACAAGACCGATGGGAGTATTCAGCGACAAAACCAGCATCGAAAGGATACTGTTCGCGGTCTTTACCTACGAAAACAAGAAACAAGGAACCGCTACCCTTTTCTCACTGACACAAAATACTTGACGTTACCGAAAAACGGCGTTGGCGCGGCCTTGACGGATGCGGCCCCGATGCCGTTATCCCTTTAGCGCGGCCTTCGCGGCGTCCATCACCTGCTTCAATGGGACACCGTGTTCCATTGCCGCGGCCCTGCAGTCTTCGTATTCGGGCTGGGCGTTCAGCATCCTGTTGTCCCTGTAGGACGCCTTCACCCGTATCTTGCCGTAGACGGTGTCCGCCTCGAGCGTCCTTCTTTCGAGGCAGGCCCTCTCCACAGGGTATGACCTTACGCCGATGGAAGTCGATTCGGCGAATATGAGGCCAATGAGCCTCTCCTTGTCTTTTTCCCCGGCGAGCACGGTAAGTAGGAGCCCCGGCCTGTTCTTCTTCATCTGGGCCGGGGTGAAAAAGACGTCGAGAGCGCCCGCATCGAGGAGCCTGTCCATGAGGTACCCGGAGAGCTGGGGGCTCATGTCGTCGATATTTGTCTCTATGATGAAGAGCCTTTCCCCGCGCCCGGCGCCTGGGCGCAGCCCCTCTCCCACGACGACCCGCAGGAGGTTCGCCCGCTCCTTGAAATCCTTTTTCCCGGCCCCGTAGCCGACCCGCTCTATCGTCATGTCCGGGAGCGGGCCGAACCCGCCGGCCAGCGTCTTTATTATGGCCGCCCCTGTCGGCGTGGTAAGCTCGAAAGGTATGTCGGATGAGACGACGGGCGCGCCTTTCAATATCTCGACCGTGGCCGGGGCCGGTATGGGGATCCTGCCGTGCATGGTGTCGGCCCAGCCGGAGCCAAGGGGTATCGCCGATGAGACTACCGAATCCACGCCGAGCGATTTTACCGCGACGGCGGCCCCGACTATGTCGATGATCGAGTCCATGGCCCCCACTTCGTGGAAGTGCACCTCTTCGGCGGGTATGCCGTGGACCTTGCCTTCGGCTTCGGCTATCTCCCTGAATATGGCAACGCTAAGCTCCTTCACCCCTAAGGATAGGGGGCTATTGTCTATGATCCTTGCTATGTCCCTGAAGGTCCTGTGGTGGTGGGCCTCCTTCAGGTGTACACGGAAGGATGTGCCGGTTATAGAGTGGCGGACCTCTTTCCTGACGGTGATATCTATCTCGTCCACAGTGAGCTTTTTAAGCTCCGAGAGTATCATGTCGAAGTCAACGCCGAGGTCGATGAGCGCCCCGAGGCACATATCCCCGCTTATGCCCGTGGGGCAGTCGAAGTAGAGTATCTTCATGGCCAATATGACTTTCCTTTCACGGGTCTGCGCCCGTCCCATTTATTCCCTGTTTATCAGGCTCGCCACGTATGCGGCGCCGAAGCCGTTGTCGATATTGACCACCGATATCCCGGCGGCGCAGGAGTTGAGCATCGCCAGGAGCGTGGTGACGCCGCCGAGGTTTGCCCCGTACCCGATGCTCGTGGGCACCGCTATCACGGGGCGGGCGACAAGCCCGGCCACGACGCTCGGGAGCGCCCCCTCCATGCCGGCCACGGCTATGAGGACGTTGGCCGTCATCAGTTCATGTTTTTTGTGCAGGAGCCTGTGGATGCCCGCTACCCCGACGTCGTAGAGGCGCACGACGCGGTTGCCCATGCACTCGGCGGTAATCGCGGCCTCCTCGGCCACGGGCACGTCCGAGGTGCCGGCGCAGACGACGAGCACGGTCCCCCTGCCGGCCTTATGCACTTCGTGCGACTTGACGAAAAAAGTCCGCGCCGCCCCCCTGTACTCCCCCCTGGGGAAGGCCTTTTTAAGCTCCCGGCCCTTCTTCACGTCGGCCCTTGTCACAAGGACGTTCTCCCCGTGCTTGAGGAGGCTCTTGATTATGGCCTTTATCTGCGCCACGGTCTTGCCCTCCCCGAATATGACCTCAGGGAACCCCTGGCGGAGCGACCTGTGGGTGTCCACGGTTGCGAACTCAAGCTCCTCGAAGGGGAGTGTCTTGAGCCTTTCGAGGGCCTCTTCCGTGCCTATGCGCCCCTCCCTGACCTCTTCAAGGAGGGTTTTCAATATTCCTGCGTTCATCTTCAAGCCCTCTAAATTTCCGGCCCGGCCGCGGCCCGCTACGCCCTGGCCAAGGCCCTGGAGATTATCTGCGTAAGATCAAGGAGGAATACGGGCCTGCCGTCGCCCATTATGGTTATGCCGGACACCCCCCATATCCTGGATATCGGCGGGGTGAGCGGCTTGACGTAAGCGTCTATCTCGTCGAGGAAGTTGTCGACAACGACCCCGACGACCCCGGCGCCCTCCTTCTGCGCGCCGGGGACAGCGCCTGCCACATCCACAAGGATAACGGTTGAGAGCCTGTTTTCATGGCGCCGCCTTATGCCGAGCGCGCTCCCGAGGCCTATCACGGGGATGCCGACCCCGTCCATGTCGAGCGTCCCGCCGGCCACGGAGGAGGCGTCCACCTCCATCGCCCGTATTATCTTCGACATCGGGAGAAGGAACTGCTCCGCGCCGGCCGCTACCAGCAACGACTTCACTATGGAGCTCGTGCGCGGGAGCTTCATTATTATCTTCGTCCCCTTGCCCCTTTCAGACTCTATTGCGAGCGAGCCTCCGAGCCCCTCGATAGTCTCCTTCACCGCGTCCATCCCAACCCCGCGCCCGGACGTCTCCGTCACGTTGTCCGACGTGCTCAGCCCAGGGACGCACACGAGCATCAGGGCCTCCTTGCCGGTCATGGATTCAAGCCTATCCGGCGGGACCCCCTTTGCAACGGCCTTTGTCTTGAGCTTCTCCACATCGATGCCGCGGCCGTCGTCCGAGACCTCTATAACGGCGCGGTCTTTTTCGGCGTATGCCCTCACCGATATGGTCCCCGAGGCCGGCTTGCCGGCAGAGAGCCTCTCGTCCCTTGATTCCATGCCGTGGTCCACGGCGTTCCTTATGATATGCACCATCGGGGAGCCGAGCCCCTCGAGTATCGACCTGTCAAGGCGTAGCTCCGCCCCCTCTATCTTGAGATCGACCTCCTTGCCGCTCTTCCTGGAGATGTCCCTTACGACCCTGGGGAGCCCCTCGGTAAGGTCCTCCACCGGGAGCATGCGCGCCGACAGTATATTATTGTATATCGAGTTTATCGATCTGCCGAGCGCGTGCACGCCGTCTTTGAATTCTATGGAGCGTACCCCGTGGGTCAGGGACTTGAAAGCCGAGAGCGACATGAAAAGGTCGCCTACGGTCGCGAGGAGGTCGTCAAAGACCCTGCCCTCGACCTTCATTATGTCGGATATTTTCAGGACGGCGGCCCCCTCGGGGGCCGCCGTCGCGGGCCCGGCTGGAGCGGCCACGCCTGTTGCGCCGGCGTCACGGGCCGTCTTTATCTTGTCGAGAAAAGGGGAGATGTCGGTATTTAGCGGCTCATCCCCCTCGACCTTCCTGACGAGCGCTCTGAGCGCGTCCAGGCACTCAAGGAGGGTAGAGACGGTCTCCGGGGCAGGGACTGTCTTTTTAGAGCGTGCGCGGTCAAGGAGGTCTTCCTGCGCGTGCGCGAGCCTTGTCAGCGGCTCATACCCCATCGAGGCGGACATCCCCTTTATGGAGTGGTAATGCCTGAAGAGGGAGTCCACCGCAACGGAGTTTCCGGGCTCCCTGTCGAGGAGGAGAAGCCCTTTTTCTATGCCCGAGAGGTGATCGCGCGTCTCCTGGAGGTAAAGCGCCTTGTATTTGGAGGTGTCCATGGTATAGCGAGCGGGACGTTATGTGACCAAGACGTTGAGGCTACCTCTAAAAATTGCTCTTTTTCCTGACCTCTGTGTCAGGCCGGAAATAAAAATGCTCACATATTCCCATATATGCTCCGCTTTTTATTTCCGCCCTTCCTTGACTTCAGAAAAAATATCTAATTTTTAGAGATAGCCTTGAGATAACTCAAGACCCTGTCTTCATCGAGCGGCTTGGTTATATATCCGCACGCGCCGAGGCCCATCGCCTGCTCGACCAGAGGGTCGTCTTTGAGCGACGTGCACATGAGTATCTTGACGGGCAGCTTCAGCCGCGTTATCTCCCTTGCCGCGTCAAGGCCGTTTTTTTCAGGCATGACGACGTCGAGTATGACGATGTCGGGGAGGAGCGAGCGCGCCTTGTCCACGGCCTCGGCCCCGTTTACGGCTTCGCCCACCACCTCAAAGCCCCCCTTCTCCAGTATCTCCTTAATGACGGCCCTGAAGAACGCCGTATCGTCGGCTATCAGCACTTTTTTAGGCATCGGCGCTCCTTTCCGGAGACAATATCCTGACGGCTTCGTCGAAGAGGGCGGACCAGTCTATCACATACACGGGGTGGGTCTGACCGTCTCCAGCCTCTATCTTGCCTTTGGTGTACCTGCCTGAAGAACCTTCGACGGCCCGGCCCGCCATATCATCTTTCCAGAGGAATGATATCGCGGCGGAACCCACATCCAGGCCGAGGACCCGGCCTTTTTCCTTCAATACTATTATCCTGCGCGGGGAACCGGGAGTTTCCGCGGGCAGGCCCTGGAATACTCCTCTTATGTCCACCACCGTGACCGGCTCGTTCCTCAGGCTTATTATGCCGCTGACGAACCCTTTGCAGCCCGGCAGGCAGGCGAGTTTCCCGACCTCCACTATGCCGGCCACCGCATTGGCGTCAAGCGCGAACCTTGCGCCCTCGCACTCGATTACGATCCTATCCCCGTTGAAGCTCCCCCTGGGCCCAAGCCGCGGGGAATCTTCGGCATGTAAGGAAGTATCCATATCCGATTCGCTCGCTTGCCCCCGCGGCAAGCCGCGGGTTGGGCGCTCGCTACGCATGTTCATGAAAGGACCCGTCCTTGACATCGGTTATCGGTTATCCGTTATCGGTAAAAATACGTCTTTATCCTTCACCGATAACGGATAACCGATAACACTCCAGACGCTCGCAATGACTAACCAAGTAATTAATGTCAGAGATTCCCTGATTCTTAGAGGCGCCCTAAAGATTGAACCTCGATAACACGCCCTGCAGCTCCCTGGAAAGCTCCGAGAGCTTCTTGGACTCCTCTATCACGTTGCTGATGGCGGCGCCGTGGCGCCCTACCGCGGCCTCCACCTTCTCGGTCGAGCCGAGGTTCTCCCGCGCTATCCCGGCGACCCGCTCTATAACCTCCACGGTCTTCTCGGCCTTCTCCTTCTGCCTGTGGGTGAGCCCTATGACCGATGACGCCCGCTCGGCCACCTCCGCGGTGTAGTTCGTTATCTCCACGAGTATCTCGCGTATCCTCCTCAGGTCCTCCCTGCCGCCCTTGAGGTTGGAGGTCCCGTCGCTCGCCGAAGTAACGACGCGCTCCACCTCGGACTTCAGCTCCCGCACTATGAAGGCGACGTCCTGAACGCTGCTGTTCGTGTTGTCGGCGAACCTTCTCACCTCTTCGGCCACCATCGCGA
>JACRNN010000289.1 GCA_016234955.1 Deltaproteobacteria bacterium
ATTAGTACGCGACCTGGATGAAGAGACCGTAGAGCGCCTTAAAAAGCGCGCGAGAGAGGAGGGGCGATCCCTCCAATCCGAGGTAAAACACATCCTCGACCAGGCGGCGCATGAGCCCACTGTGGACATGGAGGCGGCCAGCATAGTAGGGTGCGCTCTGCGCACCAGAACGATGTGGCCGCAGACCTGGTGCCGAAGGGGGGACTCGCCCTCCGCTTCCCGGACATCCTGTCCGTTCGCTCCGGGTCCGGCCGCCTTCACTTCCGGCCGCATCCATGCGGCCTCTTCCTCGCTATCCACTCGGCGTTCAGGCGTCGTTCGAGTCCCGTCATTCAATATCAGATTAAAAACAAAGGGGCCAACCTGAAAACCGGTTAGCCCCTTTGTTTTTAATTTGGTGCCGAAGGGGGGACTCGAACCCCCACGGGTTTCCCCACCACCCCCTCAAGATGGCGTGTCTACCAGTTCCACCACTTCGGCTTTTCTGGAAAGGCCGGATAACCGGCTGAAGATAGTTCGCGTTATTCAAGAAACGCGGATTTTGAGGTCTGATTAAGCTAACATGAAGCTTGAGGGCAAGTCAAGGGTCTTGCGGAACAGGGTCTTGCGGAATTTTACCGTTAATCCATCATGAAAATGAATAGATGGCGCATTCCCCCGCCAAGCCCAGGCCGCGGGGAATCTTCAACCACGGCTTCTCTACTGCTTCTGCACCGGGGCAGGTGGCTGTTGCGGCGCAGAGGCGCCCGGGACTCCGGCCTGAGGCGCGGTCTGCGGGGGCGCGTCCTGCGACGGCGTAGGGGGGTTGACCGGCGCTACCTTTGCCGGGACGCCGCTCATGACGGAGGTTGTCCTCGACCTGCTTGAAATATACGTAAGGTATAAGGACGAGAGCATGAAGATGGCCGCGCACACGGCGGTGACCTTACCGAGCATCGTCTGCGGCCCGGCGCTCCCGAAGAGCGTCTGGCTCGATGACCCCCCGAAGGAAGACCCGATGGCGGAGCCCTTGCCCGACTGGAGCAACACGGCGATGACCATCACGATGCTTACTATGATTTGAATTACGACGACTAAAGTGAACATACGCCCTCCGGATGTATATGTTGCGGAAGGCCTGCTCCGCGGCTCAGACCGCACAGAGGCCTTATCTAAGGTGCTGAAAAAAAGATATATTACTTATTTGGCCGGAAAAAAGCAAGAGTTAAAATTTAGGATATGCCTTGCACCGAGGTTGGGAATGAAATTTTTGCCGGTCAATCCGCAGGGCGCTTCAACCCCCCGCCTTCCAGACGATAGCGTTTCGGTTCCGGCGGGGACTTGCCGCCCCTCGATGCGGGGCTACACCGGCTGGAATTTGACGATCCTTGCGAAGTCCTCGGCCTTGAGGCTCGCGCCCCCGACGAGGGCGCCGTCGATATTCGGCTGCGCCATGAGGCTGTCGATGTTGTCGGGCTTGACGCTCCCGCCGTATATTATGCGGACGTCCTTGACCGCGTTGGGGCCGTACGTCTCGTAGAGCAGGTCCCTTAAAGAGTTATGTACCTCCTCGGCCTGCTCCGGGGTGGCGTTGCGGCCGGTCCCTATCGCCCAGACCGGCTCATAGGCCACGGTTACGTCCCTTATGGCGCTCCCCGCCACGCCTGAAAGTCCGTTTTGAAGTTGCGAAGAGACCCTCTTGACGGTCTTCCCGCGCTCCCTCTCCTCAAGCGATTCCCCTACGCAGATTATCGGCTTGAGCCCGGATTTGAGGGCGGCGAGCGCCTTCCTGTTGACCTCCTCGTCGCTCTCCTTGAAGTACGTCCTGCGCTCGGAATGGCCGATGATCACGTACTGGCATCCGGCGGAGACGAGCATCTCGGCCGAGACCTCGCCGGTATAGGCGCCGCTTTTTTCCCAGAAAAAATTCTGCCCTGCGAGTTTTATGGGGCTGTCCGCCACAAGGTGGCTCAGATGGTGTATAGAAGTGAAAGGCGGGGCCAGGACTACATCGACCGTATCAATCCCCTTTAAAAGCTCCCGGAGCCGTATCACAAGCTCCGCCCCCTGGTGGACG
>JACRNN010000290.1 GCA_016234955.1 Deltaproteobacteria bacterium
CTGAATATACGTTCTTCATTGTGCCATTGCCTCGACTTTCTCCAGCGCGCCTCTCGTAATCAGGATGTTATCGTAGTTCAGGAGGTCGTATACGTTTATCCCGGCGGCGTTGAGCACCTTGAAGTCCTTGAGGTTCCTCACCGCGAGCATAAGGTTGCGGTTCTCCCCGCTTATGACTATAAGGGCGTTATCGAGGCTCGATTTCTTCAGTATCTCGAGCGCGAGCCTGGTCTTGGGTTCCGCAAGCTCAAAAGAATCGATCACCTTGAGCCTTCCGTCCTTGAGCTTGAGGCTGAGCGCCGACTTCAGGGCCGCCTTCACGACCTTCTTCGGCACCTTGTACGAGTAATCCCTCGGATGCGGGCCGAAGACCGTGCCGCCGTGCCGCCAGAGCGGGGACCTTATCGAGCCTGACCGCGCCCTGCCGGTCCCTTTCTGCTTCCACGGCTTTGCCCCGCCGCCGCTTACCTCGCCCTTGGTCTTCGTAGATGCCGTACCGGCCCTTCTGTTGGCCATCTGCATCTTGACCACCTCGTAGAAAAGATGCTCCTTGACCTCCGCGCCGTAAATGGCGTCGTTCAGGTCTATCTCCGATACCTTGACTCCGTCCTTGTTCAATACATCCGCTGTCATAGCAATTCCCTTGAAATTTGGTAAACTATCAATATACACAAACCGCAGGCTTTTCTCAACGGTTTTCTTTCACCCAGGCCGATTTTTCTCAGCGTTCCTAAGCCCCTATGGGTTTATAACCCCGGGAAGGGCTCACCTCTTGACGGACCGCTTGACTACGACTATGCTGTTGACGGCCCCTGGCACGGCGCCCCTTACGAGGATCAGGTTCTCCTGCGCCCTTACGTCGACCACTTCGAGGTTCTGGACCGTTACCTTATGGTCGCCCATGTGTCCGGCCATCCTCATGCCCTTGTATACCCTCGACGGGTCGGAGCTCGACCCGATGGAGCCGGGGGCCCTGTTGTGCATGGAACCGTGAGACCCGCCTCCGCCGCTGAAGTTGTGCCTCTTCATGGAGCCCTGGAAGCCCTTGCCCTTGGACTTGCCCGAGACGTCCACTATATCCCCGGCCTTGAAGACGTCTGCCGCGTTGAGCGGAGCGCCTGCCTTGTACTTATCAAGCTCCTCGCCCTTGAGCTCGGTCAGGGTATAGAGGCACGGCGTGCCGGCCTTCTTGAAGTGGCCCCTCATCGGCTTGTTCGCCCTCTTCTCCTTCTTCTCGCCTATGCCCACCTGGAGGGATTCGTAGCCGTCGTTCTCCCTGGTCTTTTTCTGCACCACATAGCATGATGCGGCGCTGATGACGGTGACCGGTATCTGCGCCCCGGCTTTGGAGTATATCTGCGTCATGCCTATCTTTTTTCCGAGAATGCCTTCTATCATATCCTCAACCTTTTCTGTACGGTTTTTCCCGCCGGCCCGGAGCAAAACTTTTTAGAGTCTATCAAGCCGTTATAAACTCTCCACCCCGGGGTCTTACCAGCCTGGCTCACGCCTTCCCGGGACGGTACACTCCGCCTCGGACGCGCCCGGCCTTCTAATCAAGCTTTATCTCGACGTCCACCCCTGCCGGGAGGTCGAGCTTCATAAGGGCGTCAACGGTATTCTGTGTGGGCTCCATGATATCCATAAGCCTCTTGTGCGTCCTTATCTCAAACTGCTCCCTGCTCTTCTTGTCGACGTGCGGAGAACGCAATACGCAGAACTTGTTGATCCTCGTAGGCAACGGGATAGGCCCCCTGATGCTTGCCCCCGTCCTCCGGGCGGTATCGACTATTTCCTTGACCGACTTGTCGAGCAGCCTGTGCTCGAACGCCTTGAGTCTTATCCTTATCTTTTGGTTATCCACCATATGACTCCGTAGTATTTCCCTTCCGCCTTAAAGATTGTTTTTAAGCGTTTGCCGTATATATGTCAACAGTGAAATTTAAGCCACTATCTTTGTCACTACGCCCGCGCCCACCGTCCTGCCGCCTTCGCGGATCGC
>JACRNN010000272.1 GCA_016234955.1 Deltaproteobacteria bacterium
CCTTCCGGTCACCTCGCCGGAGACGTCGTACTCCTTCAACTTCTCTTCTATTATCTTTTTTACGTTCTCTATGTAGTCTTCCCGCGATACAAGCGCCTTTGACACCATCTCCTCAAGCCAGGAGCACCTCTCGGGTTCGAGATATTTGAAGGCGAGGTCCTCAAGCTCGGTCTTTATCCACCCGATGCCGAGCCTGTTGGCGAGCGGGGCGTATATGTCGAGGGTCTCCCTGGCGACCTTGTGCTGCTTGTCCGGGGCGAGGGCCCCAAGGGTTCTCATGTTATGTAGCCTGTCGGCGAGCTTTATCAATATGACGCGGATGTCCCTGCCCATGGCAAGGACCATCTTGCGGAAGTTCTCGGCCTCGTGGTCGGCCTTCTTCTCAAAAGTCACGCGGCTCAACTTGGTCAACCCGTCGACAAGGGCCGCCACCTCGGAGCCGAAGAGCTCCTCTATCTTCTCTATCGTCGTATGGGTGTCCTCCACCGTGTCGTGGAGGAGCCCCGTTGCTATGCTCGGGGCGTCCATCTTGAGGCCCGTCAGTATGTAGGCCACCTCTATCGGGTGGGTCAGGTACGCCTCCCCGGACAGGCGGGTCTGGCCCTGGTGGACCACGCCCGAGAATACATAGGCCTTTTTTATGACCTCGAGGTCGGCCGCGGGGTTGTAGGCCGCTACCTTTTCAAGGATGTCTTCTAATCTTACCATATTGACAATTTAACCTAAAAAACCGGAATTTTCAATAGATAAGAAGGCTTGGGAGCAGTCTACCTCTTGCTTTATCTCCCCTTTTTTGTTATATTTTAAAATTCAGAAGCGTTTAATTGAAGCTCCCCGCGGCTTTTCCGCGGAGAATCTTCGACATATAAGGAAGTATCTATATTCTATTCGCTCACTTGACCCCGCAGCTTGGGCTTAGGGGAATGCGCTCGCTATGCATGTTCAACAAGACCTGCTCCGTGCGTTATTGAAAATATACCATCTGTTCCCCGCGGCCTTGGCTTAGGGGGAGGTTTCTGTATGCGTCGTCTAAAACCGGTCCTTATCGCGTCGGCCGTCATCGTTGTCATCGTTCTCGGCTCCTACTACTATTTTACGCGCAACCTCCCGTCTTTAAAAAACTTCGAGGAGTACCATCCCAACCTTGTAACCAAGGTATACTCCCAGGACGGCCGCGTCATCGGGGAGTTCTTCATCGAGAAGAGGGTGGTCGTCCCGCTCCAGAAGATGCCCAGGCACCTCATATACGCCTTTCTCGCGGCGGAGGACCACAATTTCTTCGAGCACGAGGGCATAAGCTACACCGGCATCTTCAGGGCGTTTTACAAGAACCTGCTGGCCGGCAAGGTCGTCCAGGGCGGCTCCACCATCACGCAGCAGGTCGCCAAGAGCTTTCTTGGCCCGGAAAGGAAGCTCTCGCGCAAGATCCGCGAGGTCATCATGGCCTACAGGATAGAGAAGCACCTGACCAAGGACGAGATACTCAACCTCTACCTGAACCAGATATACTTCGGCAACGGCGCCTAC
>JACRNN010000170.1 GCA_016234955.1 Deltaproteobacteria bacterium
ATTAGTACGCGACCTGGATGAAGAGACCGTAGAGCGCCTTAAAAAGCGCGCGAGAGAGGAGGGGCGATCCCTCCAATCCGAGGTAAAACACATCCTCGACCAGGCGGCGCATGAGCCCACTGTGGACATGGAGGCGGCCAGAAAGATATGTGAGGATTTCCGCCGCAGGTTCAAGGGGCGCAAGTTTCCTGATACCGTTGAGCTCATACGCGAGGATCGCAACAGGTGAGCGTCCTTGTCATAGATGCGAGCGTGGCGGCAAAATGGTTCATTGAAGAAGAACATTCCGACGCCGCCCTTTCAGTGCTTAAGGAAAGCAACCGGCTCCATGCCCCGGATTTCCTGCTTCTGGAGATGGACAGCATAATCTGCAAGTGGATCCGGCGAAGCGCCATAAGCCAAACGGAGGGAACCGATTTGCGGGATGCTCTTCGCAGATACCCGATACATCACCATCCATTCATCTCCTTCCTCGACCCTGCCTTCGCGATCTCCAGCCAGACAGGGCAGAGCGTCTATGATTGCCTTTACGTAGCGCTGGCGGCCCTTCTTAAGGGAAGGATGGTGACGGCAGACCGCAAACTCCATGATGGTTTAATAAACGGGCCTTTCAAAAAGCATCTGGTCTGGGTTGAGGATGTATAGCACAGGGTTCGGGAAGCACCGGTCGGAGGGAGCTATAATGGCGGGTCAGGCGTAAGCCGTAACCCGCCGGATGCCAGTCAAATCAATCGGCGGGTGTGACCCGCCATACAAGGCTCCCGCCCCTTGTGAACGAGTTGGTGAAGATACTTGAGGCGTCACAGAAGAAGCCCTGAGGCGCCCTGAACGATATTTGCGTTTCAGCCGGTCTTCCGGTTAAGGTGCTTCTGGGCCTTGGCCGGGCTATGCCCGTCATTAATCCGCAGGCCGCTGACATCGATGTATCGGTGGTCTCTGCCCACCCTGCCCTCCCCCTGCCGCCATAGGAAGCCAGCGCAAACAAAAACATGTTGACACGTCGGCAATCTAATATTATCGTATTGCGATATCGAACATGGATAATGATATGCTAAGAGATTTCTTTTTAGGTTTTATAAGAATTCACATACTCCACCATGCCGCCAGGGAGCTTGTATACGGCTTGTGGCTTATTGAGGAACTGGGCAGGCATGGATACAAGCTGAGCCCGGGGACGCTCTACCCCATCCTTCATAAGCTGGAAAAGGACAAGCTGATCAAACCCTATCCGAAAACGGTCAACGGAAAGGTGAGAAAATATTATAAGGCGACTGCAAAGGGCCTGCGGACGCTTTCGGAAATAAGGGAAAAGATGAATGAACTCGTAGATGAGGTAAAGAGTGATTAAAGAGACCCCTGATGACTCCACAGACATGGCGTTCGTTGTTGCCCAGCCCAGTCCTTGTTCTAAGGGGCAACTAACTTGATGCGGCCGGCCTTGAAACCCTTCTGCTCTGGTCCGGGAGAAAGGCGCAGGAGGGCGGGCTATGCCCCCGCTTGTTTGTAAGCCGCTGACATCGCTGCTTTGGCGGTGAGGCCAATCCTTGCTTTATGCGGCTTATATGGAGAAATAGAAGCTACCGTTCCAATCGTAATCATAACGGCAGGGGGTGATCGTGAGGAAACTTGTATTTTTGCTGGTCATGACTATGGCGTTGTCGGCCTGTTCGTTAAAACCAGAGCGTCTGCAAAATCAAGCCGCCGCATGGAGGCCGGGGCTTGGAGAGGTCATGGGGGTCATACAGCAGCATCATGCCAAACTGTATAATTCGGCTAAGGCCAGGAACTGGGCGCTGGCCGAGTACCAGATCGACGAGATCAAAGAGGGATTGGAAACATCCGTACGGCTTTATCCTCAGTTTAAGGAAGTGAAGGAATTGTCGGTTCTGGTTCCAGCCGCTACAAAGGACGGCCTGGAAAATCTGTCTAAAGCCGTGAGGAATAGAGATATAGATGAATTCTTTACGGCCTATAACTCGTTGACCAATTCATGCAACGCCTGCCATAATGCCGCCAATCGCGGCTTTATAGTTATCCAGGCCCCTGCCGCATCGGAATTCAGCAACCAGAAATTCGAGCCATGAACAATACCGGCGGCCCCAACGAACAGTCCGCCCATCCGACGAACCCGGTCTCGAAAAGATTGGTTGAAGTGACGGCGCTTTTTCTCAAACTCGGCCTTACCGCCTTTGGAGGGCCTGCCGCTCACATAGCCATCATGCATACCGAGGTGGTAAAGCGCCGAAGATGGGTCGATGACAGAGAGTTTCTTGACCTTCTTGGAGTAACGAACCTTATACCCGGCCCTAATTCCACCGAGATGGCCATACACATAGGGTACCTGCGGGCGGGTTATCCGGGGTTGATACTCGGCGGCATATGCTTCATGCTTCCCGCTGTGCTCATAACCATGGCGCTCGCATGGGTCTATGTGAGCTACGGGGCAACGCCTGAGGCTGGCTGGCTCCTTTACGGAGTAAAGCCTGTAATCATTGTCGTAATCCTGCAAGCGCTCTGGGGATTGGGCAAGAAGGCTGTTAAAGGCCCGCTTACCGCCGCAGTCGGGCTCATAGTCATAGCTGGTGGTTTTATCGATATCAACCAGCTGTTGCTTCTCGTATCAGGCGGGCTGATAGTCATGCTCCTTGAGAACAGGCAAAGGCTCAAGGACAGGGGGTTGTATGCCTTGCTTGTCCCCGTGCTTCCGGTTAGCGGAGCCGCTTATACAATACCGTTCAGCTCCGCCATGTTGTTCCTTAAGTTCCTGAAAATAGGCTCCGTGCTTTACGGCAGTGGATATGTGCTGCTCGCCTTTCTGCACGCGGATTTCGTGACCGGCCTCGGGTGGCTTACTGACAGACAGCTCATAGACGCGGTCGCCGTTGGGCAGCTGACCCCTGGCCCTGTATTTACGACAGCCACTTTTATCGGCTACATCCTCGGCGGAGCGACTGGCTCCGTCATCGCCACCGTCGGGATATTCCTCCCATCCTTCATCATCGTCGCCATAATCAGCCGCTTCGTGCCGAGGCTCAGGAACTCACCCTGGGCCGCGGGCCTTCTGGACGGCGTAAACGTGGCTTCACTCGGCCTGATGGCCACTGTGACCTGGTATATTGGAAAGGCCACTTTCGTGGACCCTCTTACCGTCATTATTGCGGTAATATCGGCGGTTCTTTTGTTGCGATTCAGGATAAACACCACATGGATTATATTCGGCGGCGCGGCCGCGGGTTTTATTAAAGGCATGTTTTTTTGAGACAAAAATAGCCGCGATCCCTAACTTCGTATTTCCATTATTTCCCCTCCAAAACTCCATCCCACTGTAATAACGGCGTCACATTCATGGTGTACTCTCTCATCATGAACATAAACGACGTTCCATACCTGAATTTCAACGCGAAGATATCGTGGGTATTCCAGTACGCCGTCAGGGCCGCGTTGAGCCTCCTGCTGATGGTCATCCTTTCGGCCATCTGCTGGGCGACGATAAAGACGCTTCTGGACCTGAAGACTATATTCACCAGGGACATGCATGAGGCCCTCAAGCTCGTCATGGTCAACTCCCTCACGGTGCTGGCCCTCCTGGAGGTCTTCATGACGGCGCTCGCGTACTTTGAGGAGGGCCGGGTCAAGGTCACATACATCATAGACACGGTGCTCGTCGTCATACTCACGGAAGTGATGGTCTTCTGGTTCAAGGAGATCGAGTACATGAGGATCGTCATGGTCATCGTCCTCGTGCTCTCGCTGATAATAGCGAGGATCATGGCCATAAGGTTCTCCCCGGCCAGGGCCAGGGAGGAGATATGAAGAAGGAGAAGGTCTTGATCGTGGAGGATGAGATGAACCTCCTGGACCTCGTCGACTTCAACAAGCATAGCGAGCGGATTCCCCGCAGTTTGGCTTAGGGGAGGAGCGAGCGAATTACAAACGATAAATTCCTTACTTGAAAATTCTCCGCAGCTTGGGCTTAGGGAACCTCTGATTAATTCGCAATAGCATGTCATTCTGAGCAAAGCGAAGAATCTCAACGTCTATAAAATCAATAAGTTACGAGATTCTTCGGTCGCTACGCTTCCTCAGAATGACAGAAAAACATAATTAATCAGACATAATTAATCAGAGCTTCCTTAGGAGAATTTCAACCTGACGCGCAAGGGGTTCGTGACAGCGGGCGCCCTTGACGGCATTGATAAAACCCCGGCGCTCTCAAGCCCATCCATAATGAGCACGCTACGGTAACAGAGAAATGACCTGCCTGTAATAATCCCGTAACATAGCGGGGGTATGATTGGGGAAATTGAGAGAAGAAAGGAGATAGAGGGATGGAATGTCCATACCTGAAGAAAGGGATGTCGAGGTCGGTCTGCAACGCGTCGGTCACCCTCATGACGCTCGATATGGAGGGGGCTGAAGGACACTGCACGACGGAGGAAAATTACCGCTGCCCCATGCTGCTTGCCCTTTTCCTGAGGGAGGGGAGGAAGAACGGGCCGGCGTTGAGGAGCCTCCAATGAACCACCCGGTAGAAGTTCCGGGCTGTCCGAAGGGGCTCACGTTGAAGCTCCCAGCGGTAAGCCGCGGGCCTCTCGCTCGCTATGCATGTTCATGGTTTGCCAAGCTTGCTTTCGGGGGATTATTCCCGAAGGAAACACTAAAGCCCCATCAGAGGGGCAAAAAAACTAAGGAGGACTTGGAAAGGATGAAGAGAAAACTGCTTGCGTTGATGCTGGGCCTTGGTCTGATCTACCCTGTGGCCGCGGGGGCGGAGGTGAAGGACGCCCTTCTGCAGAAGCTCGTGGAAAAGGGGACGCTGAGCGCGCAGGAGGCCGAGGCCATAGAGTCCAGGAAGGTGGAGCTCCCGGCGGCCTTGAAGGGGCTGAGTATCGGCGGGGTCGCCTTTTTCGACTACTCCTTCGGACAGACCGGGGGGGCGACCAAGACGAACTACAACAGGTTCACCCTCCAGCGGGGGTACTTGAACGTAGTGGACGAGGTCACCCCGTGGCTGAAGGTCAGGATAACGCCGGACATCAAGTCGAGCTCCACGGCCACAGGCGACTATACCGTAAGGATGAAGTACCTTTACGCGGACCTCTCAGCGCAGGACTTCGGGCCGCTGACAAACAACGCCCTGAGGGTAGGCCTCGAGCACACGCCGTTCCTGGACTTTGAGGAGTCCATGAACGGGTACAGGATGCAGGGGTCGATGTTCCAGGATAAAAGGGGCCTTATAACATCTTCAGACCCCGGGGTCAGCGTGCTCGGCAACTTCGGCGGGAAGCTTTCCAGGGAGCAGGTGGATGAGGTGGGGAACTCCAGCTACTCAGGCAGGTACGGGACCTATCATATAGGTTTGTATAACGGAGGCGGGTACGGCTCTACGACGGAGAACAACCAGAATAAGTCGGTTGAGGGCAGGCTCACCGTAAGGCCGCTGCCCGACATGCTCCCCGGGCTCCAGCTCACCTACTTCGGGGTAAGCGGCAAGGGCGACGCGAACGAATCCGCCACCGGCAGGGCCCAGACATGGACGAACAACACGGGCCTCCTCAGCTATCAGTACAAATACCTCACGGCCTCAGCCGAGTACTACGCCGGCAAAGGGAGCTTCGGCGGAGACACTACGAGCGCGAAGGAAAAGAACGGCTATTCGCTCTTCGGAAAATTCACGGTGCCGATGTACGACAGGGTCGCGCTCTTTGTTAGGTACGACACGCTCGACCCCAACAAGGACGTCTCCAACGACAAGATAAGGACGACTATCGGAGGGGTGAGCTATAAGATACACGGCAACAACTACCTCGTAGCCGCATACGAGAAGACCCACGACCAGACTAAGACCGTGGACGACAAGAAGGGGCAGGTGGTGCTCCAGCTCGCCTTTTAAGGTTTCCTTCGGGGTCTGATTAAGCGCGGCTTGCTCCGCGGCGGTTCATTCACATGCCTAACAACGGTTTTACGGGGGGCTGACAGACCCCCCCGTAAAAAACCCGGCCCTGCCAAAAGGGACGGGCTCTTCATCCAGCCTCCGGGGGCGGAAGCGCCATCTTCCGCCCCCACCTTTGAAAAACGGCGGAGGCGATGAATATGTATGGCGTGCGAGAGGCCAGCGGCTTGGGCTCAGGCGGCAAACGAGCGGATCGTTAAAAAATAAACCTTATGCTTGCGGCGTTTGAAGTCATCTGGTATGGTTGAATTGAACATGCATAGCGAGCGTATTCCCCGCAACTTGCCGCGGGGAGCTTCAAGATGTATGGCTTGCGCCGGGCCCGGCGGCGTTGCCGGAAAGAGCGTCAAAAATGAACATGCATAGCGAGCGCATTCCCCGCAGCTTGCTGCTGGGTCAAGCGAGCGAATAGCAATATATACTCCCTTATATGTCGAAGATTCCCCACAGCTTGCCGCGGGGAGCTTCAACCCTCCCCGGGCTTGGAAGCCGCTGGGGTTTCAGAACGTCAAAAAAAAAGATAACGGAGAAGAGATGAAAATGAAAAAA
>JACRNN010000171.1 GCA_016234955.1 Deltaproteobacteria bacterium
GTGCAAAAACGACGGCTGTTTTTCCAACACAACTTTGCGAGGAAGAGCCTCGCGGAATTCTCAGTCTTTATAAGGGTTTCAAATGATTTTAGATCCATGACACCATTCTAAATTGGTGTCAGATCTTTTACAATCACCAAAAAGAATTAATCAGAGATTCCTTAACTATACCTCAACGGACGCGGTGGTTTTTTTTGAGTGAAGCCTTGCTATGCCCTCCTTCTCTTCTCCTCTTTACAAACCCCCATGCGCCCCAACTGATAAGCCCTGAGCCTATCAGGAGCATGGTGGCCGGCTCGGGTACAGGCGTGGGCGGAGGCGTGGCCGTTATATTCAAGTAATCATTCCCGCACGACATCGTCCAATGGAGCGTGATCGCCCCTCCGTTATATAAGGCGAGACTTGTCAGGTCGAAGCTCCCCTCGAGGACATAGGAGGTCCCGCCGTCCTTATTATTTGAAAATATGCCCGAACCGTAGCCCCCCGTAAAGGCGGTCGACACCGCTGTCCCCGTGGCATACCTGTACGGGTCTGATACTGCAAATTGGGAATACTGCGTAGAATACTTCCCCTTCTGCCATGTGGAGACTTTTTCCAGCGTGAAGGAAGGTGTCCCGGACTTGATCGTGAACCTTATCGCATAATCATAGACCCCGTCATTATTCACATCGAGGGCGAAGTCCCCGGGACTGTAGTGTGACCCGCCGGAGTTTACGCCTTTCGCCAGGTTAAACCCGGTCTGGAGTCCAAAATAGACCGTCCCGTTCGCGTCTATATATAAGCCGAGGTATTCCACATCGAACGACTGCCCGCCGTAACCTGGCTCCACATAACCGTTCTTACCGACACCGTCATCACCGGCATAATATCCGCTCCATTCCATAAGACCGAAATTACCGTCTACCGTTATGGCGGAAGCGGTGTTGCCCAGCATCATAGCTACGGCAACCGTTAGACCAAAAAGAAGTTTTTTCAACATGTCACGACTCCTGATGTTGTGAATTACGACATGGTAACTTTGCAATATCTATGCCATTTAGACACCGTTTTCTGTCTACCAATATAACATATTGATTCTTAAGCGCTTTTATGTGGCTAAACCCTCTGTTGCCCAAATTTTTGTGCAACCAGCCTAATAATATACGATAAAACTGTAAAAAAAATTGACAGATAGGATACCCAATAAGTCAACTTTATTGCGCGATATTTTATTTTTTTAGAAAAATCAAATGGTTGCATTACCGATTTGATTTGTAAAAAATCTGCAAGCTGATTTTAGGGATTATAGTCTGGAACCCGACACAAAACCCAAGCCTGCCTAGATACGAAAAAAATATCCGTAAATCTTCCTGCGGATTAGCCTCAGTATAAGCTTGTTATGTATTTTAGACGGTCTTTACAGAAGGAGCAACTGTCGGGAGGGAACGGATTAGAGCTGATTTAAGAATCTGAAGCCTGCTTTACATAGGAAGGAGTCGAACTTTTTTATCCAGACGACACGCGCCCCCGTGTCTATCTCGAAGTCCCTTATAACGACCCTGAGGGTGTCGCCCTTATCGTACCGGAAGTCATCGCTAATCTTTACACAGACGCCGCCCTTAGCGATATCCACGGTCTGTCCACTGAGCGTATGATCGCCTTTGTGCAGATCGCACGACCTCTGGATCAACGCCCTTGATTCGGCCCTCTTCTCAAGGTCGGATAACCTCAGTGAATAGCCGCAGAAAGGGCATTTAGTCTCCCGCCCCGCCGAGATGGTGTAGAATTTACACAGGCATCTCGGGCACGTATTTTCTGTCACCCTTGGATGCATATTACTCAAGCCCCTTGCCGACTGTGGCCCGGCACAGTGAACAACCAAAGCCCTGATGGATTTGACAACCAGCCGTTGCCCTAAAAACTTCCTTGAAGCTCCCCGCGGCTTTTCCGCGCTTAATCTTCGACATATAAGGGAGTATCTATTTCTATTCGCTCGCTTGACCCCTAAGCCCAAGCTGTGGGGAATGCGCTCGCTATGCATGTTCAGCCCCAACATTTGCGACTGAAAAAATATCGGTGATGTCTACTGCGGCAGGCTTGGAACCAGGACAAATGCTGAAAAATCGATCCTCCCTTAAACCATAGGCGGGTCATCTTTTAACGGGCGGAATGGACATGACCACGCTGTCACGGATGCCGAATCTAAGACTTCCATCTCGAACACTAATATACAAGCAAGACCTGTACCATCAATCATCACTAACAGATGCCCTACAAATTATATAGGTTTTTCAAGTAGTTAAAATTCCCATATTCTGATTGTCCGTCGGGTGAAAAAATAAGTGTAAAAAAAATTGACACTTACGTGGAGACTGATCCAGGTCCATTGATCCATTTTACCCATATAATTCAATATATTATAACGTAACAACAAGAAAGATGTCCGAATGTAAAAAAGTTATACTATTTACAGTTGCGAGATACTTCCGTGGCAGGGTACTGGAAGCATTGGCCGCGTAAGCCGTCTCGATGGCGGTTTAAGGAACGTCTATCTTATGACCTGATTGAGCTCGAATATGGGCAGCAGTATGGCGAGCACTATAAAGCCGACCACCGCGCCCATGACGAGCACTATCGCCGGCTCGAGCAAGGAGAGCGACCTCTCGACCGACGCCTCGAACTCCCTTTCGTAGTTGTCCGCGGACTTGAGAAGGAGCTTGTCGAGCTCGCCGCTCCTCTCCCCTGTGGCCACTATGTGCGTAAGTATGCCGGGGAAGGCCCCGGTGTTCCTCATGCTCGCCGAGAGCGTGGCCCCCTCGGTCACCTCCCTGACCGTCCGGGTCAACGCCTCATCGAACACGGAGTGGTGCAGGACCTTCCTTGTCATGTCAAGGGCGTTTATTATGGGCACGCCGCTATTTAGCAGGCTCCCGAGCGTCCTCGCGAAATTAGCCATATAGAACCTCGAGAAGAGCTTGCCCAGAAAGGGCGCGTTGAGCAGAAACCTCTGCGCCGCCCCCCTGCCCTTGGGCGTCTTCATAACCCTCCATCCGGCAAACGACAGGCCCGCGGCGGCCAGGACGAGCAACGGCCAGTAGCCCGTCACCACGTTCACCATCGCCACGAGCGCCCTTGTCACAAGGGGCAGGGTGCTTTTGGTGTCTTCAAAAATGGCCGTTATCTTCGGCACGACGAAGAGGAATAGGAAGAAAAGGACCCCGGCCCCGACGATTACCATGAGCGCCGGGTAGATGAGGGCGGTCCTTACCTTGCCGTATACCCGCGCCTTGGCATCGAGGTACTCGGAGAGCCGCAGGAGCGCGCCCTCAAGCGCGCCGCCGGCCTCGCCGGCCTCCACCGCCCTTACGTACATCTCCGGGAATATGTCAGGGTGCGCCTCGAGCGCGTTGGAAAGGGAGCTCCCCGCGGCCACGCCCTCCTTGACCGCGATAAGCGCGCCCTTCAGGGAGACGTTCTCCTCCTCGTTCACAAGGAGCGTCAGCGCGTCGAAAAGGGTGGTGCCTGAGCTGAGGAGGGAGGAGAGCTGGCGCGTCGTGGCCGCGAGGTCGTTGAGCGAGACCGGCCTGAGGCGCGTCAATGCCCCGCCATGGAGCCCCTGGACGCGCAGGTCCCTCGGGAACAGGCCCTCTTTTTTGACCCTGTCCGCCGCCTCCCTGACGCTGACGGCCTCGATGGACCCGAGGACCTCTTTGCCCAGCGCATCATACGCCCTGTATTGGAATATCGGCATATCAATAAAGTATGAACCGCCCCGCGGCCTGGCTTATGGGTGGTTCAGTCATTTTCAGCCACCCTTACGACTTCCTCAAGGGTGGTTATCCCGGCAACGGCCTTATCGAGGCCGTCTTCCCTCAACGTCCTCATGCCGCGCGACGCGGCGTACTTCCTGATCGTGGTGGAGTCCGGGTTCTTGAGGATAACCGGCCTCATCTCGTTGTCCACGTGCATGAACTCGAATATCCCGGTCTGCCCGCTGTAGCCGGTCTTCAGGCACTTATCGCATCCCCTGCCCCTGAATAGCCTCTTCGGGGCCTTGCCGCCGAATACCATAAGCTCGGCCTCGGTTGGCGCGTACTCCTCCCTGCAGTTATTGCAAATGACCCTTACAAGCCTCTGGGCGACCACGGCGGTCAGGGAGGATGAGAGGAGAAAGGGCAGCACCCCCATGTCCACGAGCCTGGTAACGGCTGAGGGCGCGTCGTTCGTGTGGAGGGTGGAGAGCACGAGGTGGCCGGTGAGGGACGCCTGTATAGCCATCTCGGCCGTCTCAAGGTCCCTTATCTCGCCGACCATTATGACGTCGGGGTCTTGCCTCAGTATGGAGCGGAGCCCCCTGGCGAAGGTAAGCCCTATCTTCGTGTTGACCTGTATCTGCCCGACCCCCCTCAACTGGTACTCCACCGGGTCCTCTACGGTGATGATGTTCCTCTCATGGAAATTTATCCTGTTCATCGCCGCATAGAGCGTCGTGGTCTTCCCTGATCCCGTCGGCCCGGTCGCCAGAATTATGCCGTTGTTCCTCTTCAAGAGTCCGTCCATGGCCTCGACCTGGGTTAAGCTCAGGCCGATCTCATGGAGGCTTACCCCGGCCCCCTTCCTGTCAAGGAGCCTCAAGACCACCCTTTCCCCGAAGGTCGTCGGCACAACCGAAACCCTCACGTCTATGTCCCTGCCCGCCACAAGGAGCCTTATCCTGCCGTCCTGCGGGAGCCTCTTTTCAGCTATATCGAGCCCGGCCATTATCTTAACCCTCGATATGAGGGCCTCCTGGACGACCTTGGGAGGGGATAAGACAGAGGAGAGCGCCCCGTCCCTCCTGAAGCGCACGTCCACCTCTCGCTCGAAAGGCTCTATGTGTATGTCGCTCGCCCTCTCCTTGACGGCCTGGAACATGAGCGAGTTCAGGAGCCTTATTATCGGGGCCTCGTTCGTAAGCTCAAGGAGGTCCTTCGGCTCCTCGAACTGGTGCGCTATCACGTCGAGGCTCTCCCCGTGGAGCTCGTTGACCACCTCCTGCGCGGAGCCCGAGAGCCTCTCGTAATGCCTGTTTATGGCCTCTAATATCTTCTCCTGGGGCGCCAGGACCGCGCTTACCGGCGCCCCTATCGACCTGCCCATGTCCTCAACGGCATAGAGGGACTTCGGGCTTGCAACGGCGACTATAAGCCTTCCGTCCTCGGTCTTGAGCGGGAATACGAGGTTTTTCTTTACGAACGAGAGCGGGAACCTGTCCAGGAAAGCGGGGTCGATGTCCGTGTCGTCTATCCTCTCCCTGAAAGGCAGGCATATCGCGTAAGGCATGGAGTCGTCGTTGTCCGCTGTCTTAATGCCCATTATCGGCCCTCTAAAAGGCTGCTGAAAAAACCTTATGGAAGCTCTGATTATTACCACGGCAATCAAACAGGTTAATCATGCCGCATAGCTGATCTTCGGGTGCTTGAAGTATTTGGCGACCCTGCCAGGCAGTTTCTGCAGCATGCGCATGTACGAGACCATCTTGCGCTTGAGTTCCTTCTACAAGGCGGCGAGATAGAGGAGCTTCCTGAGCCGTTCAGGGCCGTAGCGCCGGGAGCGCGGTCTTCTGTGCACCGAGGTTCCGCTTTGCCGCTCAAAGGGGCATATTCCGATGTGAGAGGCCAGCTGCCGCGCCTTTAATGGGCGCGTAAACCCATGCGTGACCACCAGCATGTTGCAGGCAAGCAGCGTGCCTACGCCAGGGATGCTTGTTAGAAGGGCCGTTGCCTGCCCTATCGTGGGGTGGTTCGAGATGAGGTTTTTGAGTTCCTTGTCGATCAGTTTTATCTGTTCCTTGATGTGTTCCATGCTCGACAGATAGACCTTCTCGGCAAGCGGCGTTTTAACGTGTTTACGCTCAATGGCCTTGAGCGCGTTCTGATTGGCGACGAGATGCCCCGTGAGCTGTTCGCGTGTGGAGAGAAGGGTTTTAACCTGCTCCACGATCTCTTGCGACGGCGTCCACAGCGGCAGTTGGTCATGGAATCTGTAAGCGTATTCCGCGATCCTCAAGCTGTCTATCGAGTCGTTTTTATAGATGTCGTTGACGAAGGCGCGTCTGACCTTTTGCGGGGCTTCCACCGCCACACGGAAGCCTTTGGAATGGAGAAAGTAGCATAGATGCTCGGTGTAAACTCCGGTGGCTTCCATGCAGATTATCGCATTTGAAGAGTTGACCCCGCTGGTCTTTAGTCGGCGCAGCAGTTCTTCAAAGCCTTCGCTGGAGTTTGACAGCGTGACCGGCTTGACGCGAGCCTGGTGTATCGCCACAGTGAAAGAGGCTGAGGCGATGTCTATTCCTACGAAGTGTTTTGGTATTTGCATTATGTGCCTCCTCCATGATTTAAGGTGGCCGATACGTGAATTGAGCTTACTCTGTTAATCGCCTTTAAGGCAGCTATTCTATTTAGCTTTATTCACAGTAAGGGTTGGGTCTTGTTCGCAATATAGGCTTAAAAGCCTTGAGGAGCGATAGACTTGTTCAACCCTTACTCGGCACAACACTTAACATACTCTGTCTTACATATAAAGTCTAACAGAGGAGCACGCCCGACGAAGCAATCTCCAGGTTATTGATTTATCAAAAGATGAGATTGCTTCGCGGAGTTTATCATGAGCGAAAGAACGAGATTCTTCGCTTTGCTCTGTTAGACTTTGTAAGTCGGACAGAGCATATTAAGTGTTGTGCCGAGTAAGGGTTGAACAAGTCTATGCTTGCTTAAGGCTTTTAAGCCTATATTCTGAATGAGACACAACCCTTACTGTGAATAAAGCTAAATAGAATAGCTGTCTCAAAGGCGATTAACAGAGTAAGCTCAATTCACGTGTCGGCGCACATCAAACAGCGGAGGCGCATTATGCAAATGCCGAAATACTTCGTAGGGATAGACATCGCCTCAGACTCTTTTACCGTGGCGATACACCAGGTTCGCGTCAAGCCGGCCACGCTATCAAACTGTGGCGAAGGCTTTGAAGAATTGCCGCGCTGGCTAAAGGCCAACGGGGTCAACTCTTCAAATGCAATAATCTGCATGGAGGCCACTGGAGTTTACACCGAGTATCTATGCTACTTTCTACATTCCAAGGGCTTTAGCGTCGCGGTGGAAGCCCCGCAAAAAGTCAGACGCGCCTTTTGTAACGACCTCCACAAGAATGACTCCATAGACAGCATGAGGATCGCCGAGTACGCTTGCCGGTTTCATGATCAACTGCCGCTATGGACGCCGTCGCAGGAGATTGTGGAGCAGGTTAAAGCCCTTCTCGCCGCACGCGAACAGCTCACCGGCCACCTCGTCGCCAACCGGAACGCGCTCAAGGCCATCGAGCGCAAATACGTCAAGACGCCGCTTGCAGAAAAAGTCTACCTGTCGAGCATGGAACACATCAAAGAGCAGATAAGACTGATTGACAAGGAACTCAAGAATCTCATCTCGAACCACCCGACGATAAGTCGGGCAACGTCTCTTATGACCGGCATCCCCGGCGTAGGCACGCTGCTTGCCTGCAACATCCTGGTGGCAACTCAAGGGTTTACGCGCCCCTTGAATGCGCGGCAACTGGCCTCTCACATCGGGATATGCCCTTTTGAGCGGCAAAGCGGCGCCTCGGTGCACAGGAGGCCGCGCTACAGACGCTACGGCCCTGAACGGCTCAGAAAGCTCCTCTACCTCGCCGCCTTGTCGCTTAGGACCCATAACGAAGCGTTTAAGCGTTACTTCCTCCGCAAGGTCGAGGAAGGCAAATCGAAACGCCTCGTGCTCAACAACATCGCAAACAGACTGCTCAGGATAATGACGGCGGTCTTGAAGACCCAAACGCCGTTCATCAAAGGCTTCAAATCGCTGAACCCAACGCTCCTATGTAATGCTTGACAAGGTCATAGAATTCAGAATGACAAAGCGAAGGGATCGCAATGACGGACTAAGGGATTAATCAGAGCTTTCCTAATGATATAAAACCCCCGGTTCATATTCAAGTCTTTTTTGAAGGCGTTGACGGCGCCGGGGCGACGGTCTTCCTCCTCATGACGGCCTTTCGCGCCTCATCGGCTACAAGCATCACCGCGGGGAATATGAGGAGGAGCACCCACCCTTTCCACCCTGGCGGGGCGAAGCCGAAGACGCGCGCGAGCGGCGGGACGTATATG
>JACRNN010000172.1 GCA_016234955.1 Deltaproteobacteria bacterium
CCACTCGTCCCATATGACCCCGTACTTTATGACCTCGGCAAGACCGGCCCTCATCTCCCTCGCGTCAAGGGTCTTGAGCACGTCCGGGTCTATGAATACGGCCCTGGGCTGGTAGAACGCCCCTATAAGGTTCTTGCCCTTAGGGTGGTTTACGCCGGTCTTGCCGCCTACGGAGCTGTCTACCTGCGCAAGGAGCGTAGTCGGTATCTGTATGAAAGGCACACCCCTTAAGTACGTGGCCGCCACGAAACCCGCAAGGTCTCCTATCACACCTCCTCCGAGGGCTATGACCGGGGAGGTCCTCTCCATCATGCGCCCTATCATGGCGTCGTAGACCTTTGACGCCTCTTCAAGGGTCTTGTACTCCTCGCCATCCGGCACCGTTATGACCGCCGGAGCGACCCCCGCGGCATCGAGAGAGCCGCATACCGCCCTGGCGTAAAGTCCGCCGACACGCGGGTTCGTAACCACGGCGGCCCTGCCCCTGAAACCGAGGTCCCTGAGCATAGGGCCTATGGAGGAGAGTAGCCCCTTCTCTATGTGGATGGGGTACGACCTCTGGCCAAGCTCGACTCTTATCGTGCGCATCGATATACCTATGAGTAGTTGTGAAACCTCAAAATCCCCCTCTTATCCCCCTTTGAAAAAAGGGGAGTCCGTTATCGGTTATCGGTAAAAATACGTCTTTATCCTTCACTGATAACTGATAACTTATCTGTTTTTCGTCCTCTCTTCCACAAAATTCTTTATGGCGCGCACGGCCTCCTTGAGGCTCACCGACGCGGTATCAACGACAAGGTCGCAGTCCCCGTAGGCCTCTTCCCTCTCCTTAAGGAGCCGCTCTATCGCCTCTTTTTTCTCAACGGTATTCAGCAGCGGCCTGTCGTCGCGGTTCTCCACCCTCCTGAGTATCTCATCGACCGTGGATGAGAGGCATACGACCGTGCCCCAAGACCTCAGCGCGTCCCTGTTCTCCTTCCTCACAACGGCCCCTCCGCCGGTTGACACTATCAACCCGTTGCCGAACTCCCCCTGAGTAAGCCTCCTTATGACCCCGCTCTCCATATCCCTGAAGCATCCCTCTCCGCGCTCCCTGAATATGTCCTTTATCGCCATGCCGGCCTCCCTCTCTATAAGCTCGTCGAGGTCCATGAACTTAAGACCGGTCTCCCGCGAGAGGACCCTGCCTATCGTCGATTTTCCCGTGCCCATGAAGCCGGTCAAGACTATATTAGCCATAATTCCCGGTTCAGAACCCCGTTATCTGCCTCAGGTATCCCCTGTAGTTGCGCTCTATCTCGGCTGTTGAATCTCCTCCGAACTTCTCAAGGAACGCCCTCGCTATCTCGAACGCCGCTACAGACTCGGCGACGACCGCCGCGGCCGGCGCCGCGCATACGTCGGACCTCTCCACGCCGGCCTTGAAGGGCCTCTTGGTCCTTATGTCTATCGACCTGAGGGGCTTGTACAGCGTAGGGATAGGCTTCATGGAAGCCCTCAGCACCACGGGCTCGCCGTTGGACATGCCGCCCTCTATGCCCCCGGCGTTATTGGTCTTTCTGTAGAACCGGGGAGCCACCGGCCAGTACCCCCCTGCCTTGTCCCTCTTTTTGGCTGAGGTGTAGAATATCTCGTCATGGACAAGGGAGCCCGGAAGGGCCGCGGCCCTGAACCCGGCCCCGACCTCGACCCCCTTTATCGCCTGTATCGACATCAGTGCGCCCGCGAGCGCGCCGTCAAGCTTCCTGTCCCACTGGACGTGGCTTCCGAGGCCCGGAGGCACGCCCGTGGCCACGACCTCGAAGACCCCGCCGACGCTGTCACCCCTCTCTCTCGCCGCGTCTATCTCTTTTTTCATCCTGAGGCCGGCCCCGTTGTCCGGGCACCTCACCTCCGACCGCTCCGCCCTGTTGAAAAGGGCATCGGCATTCAATGCCCCGCCCTTTATCTCCCACCGTACTCCGCCGATGCCGACGACCCAGCTGAAGACCCTGATGCCGAACTCGTCAAGGAGCCTTCTGGCGACCGCGCCGGCGGCCACACGCACGGCCGTCTCCCTCGCGCTCGACCTCTCGAGCACGTTCCTCAGGTCCTCATGGCCGTACTTAAGCCCCCCGGCGAGATCCGCGTGCCCGGGCCTCGGCCTCGTCACAGCCCTCTTCCAATCCCTTACAGCGGGCTCTTCCGGGCCCATAACGTCCTTCCAGTTCTCCCAGTCGCGGTTGCTCACCACGAGCGTGATGGGAGAGCCCAGCGTCCTGCCCCAGCGCACCCCGGAGGTTAACTGGACCCTGTCCGACTCTATCGCCATCCTCCCACCCCTGCCGTAGCCCTTCTGCCTCCTAACAAGGTCCCTGTCTATATGTTCAGGCGATACGGCAAGCCCCGAGGGCATCCCCTCCACTATGGCGGTCAACTCTCTGCCGTGGGACTCCCCGGCCGTCAGGTATCTGAGCATATCCTCTGTCCCGCTCCCTTATTATAGTATGATAACGCGTAACGGACTGCCGGAACCTAAAAAAAATGCACCCCCGCCTGCATATAGGGGGTGCACATATGATACCAGAGTTGAGTTATTTAACCAACTATCTTTTCCTTGATGATAGTCGGGGTTATGAATATCAGGAGTTCCTGCTGTTGATCCGAGACGGACTTGCTCTTGAAAAGCCATCCAAGCACCGGGAGGTCCTTGAGATACGGGATGCCCTGGTCGGTCTCGCTCTTATCCGAGATGACTATGCCGCCGATTACGGTAGTCTCCCCGTCCTGCACCAACACCTCGGTGACGGACTCCTTCTTGTTTATGGACGGCTGTCCGGAGGAGGTCCTGAAGGTGCCTATGGAGTTCCTTGACGCCTTTATCTTCATAAGGACGCTGCCGTCGGGCGTGATGTGAGGCGTGACGACGAGGCTCAGGTTCGCGTCCACGAACGTGGTCGTGGTGCCTGAAGCCGAGGTCGTCTCAAACGGGATCGATTCCCCCTGCTCTATCTTGGCCTCCTTGTTGTCAAGCGTGGTTATCCTCGGCCTTGATATGGTCTTGAGGCGTCCCTGTGACTCTCCTGCCGAGAGGCGCAGATCGAGCAGTAACGGGCTGGCGCCGCTCTTCCCGAAGATGAACCCCAATGCCCCGAGGGTGCCGGCGGTGCCCGTTGCCGGCAGGTTCACGGCGTACTGGTCGGCGCCCGCGGCCGTGATGCTGGAATTATAGGTCGAGGTCTGGGTGCTCGTGTCGACCTGGCCGGTAGTCCCCTGGGACCCTAATATCTGGGTGCGGACGTTCCCGCCGGCGCCGTAGTCCAGGCCCCACTGTATCCCTAAGTCCCTGGCGAAGTTGCTCGATGCCTCGACTATGCGCGCCTCTATCAGCACCTGCGGGGTCTGCTTATCGAGCCTTCTGACCAGCTCCGTGGCCGCGTCAACTCCCTTTTTTATATCCCTCACTATAAGGGTGTTCGTCCTCTTGTCGCCTATGACCTCGCCCCTGTCGGAGAGCACGTTCTTCACCTGCTTCACGAGGTCATCGGCCGTGCCGTAGTTGACGGGGATGAACTTCGTATCAAGGCTCTCAAGCTTTTCCTGGGCCTTTTTCGACGTCAGAGCCGCTTCCTTCTCCAGCCTTATCCTGGACGCGGGAGCCACCCTCACCACGTTGCCTTCCCTGACGCTGTCCAACTCCTTTGACCTGAGTATTATATCGAAGGCCTGGTCCCACGGGACGTTCTTGAGGCGTAGCGATATCGTGCCCTTCACGTCGTCAGAGGCTATGATGTTCAGGTTGCTCACCTCGGCTAAAAGCCTGAGTACGTCGCTGACGTTTGCATCCATCATGTCAAGGTCGATCTTTTTCCCGGCGTACCCTTTTTTGGGCGGAGCCTCTTCCGCCTTACGGTCCCCGGCCGCGTTTTCAGCGGCCCTGGCAACCTCTACGGGAGGCGCGGCGGGCTGCGCGATAGCCGCGGCCGCGAAATCGACATACAGCTCAGCGCCCTCGGCCTTGACGCGGTATGAGGCCCTGTCCTTGAGCTTGATCAGTATCCGGACGTCCTTGACCGGCGCCAGCGATTCCTGGTAGGCGCTTATGGTCTGTACCGGGGTATTGAGCTTGGCGGCGTCAAGCGTCCTCGTAAGCTCGCCCGGTATCGCGGCGCCCTTTATGTCTATGACGACGGTAGTGCCGTCCTTGGACTCGTTCACGGCATATTCCGTCGCTTTCGAGGCGGCCACCGTCAGCCTTGAAGCGCCGTTGACCTTCTTGAAGTCGACCCTCTCTATGGTTATGCCGTTGTCAGCGGGCCTGGCGGCCTCCGCGGGTTTTGGCGCCTCCGCGGTCTTGTCAGCCTCTTTAGAGACGGCCGCGGCCTCCGGAGCAACGGGGACCTCGGCGGGCTGGGCGCCGGCGGGTTCAGCAGGCACGGCCGCGCCTTCAGCGGCGGCGTTCTTGACGGCCGAACCTTCAGCCACGGCGGCAACGGCCGTCTTTACCGCGGGCTTCAAACCGTCCTCCCTGTATACGGCCTGGACGACCTTGGGGCCGAAAGTCAATACGATTGTATCGTCGGTCTTGTATATCGAGTGCGGCGGCAGGGCCTTTTTCGACGCGTCGAGGACGAGGCGGGCCTTGCCGTCGTGGTCCGCCAGGCGTACGGCCTTTATGTACCTGCCGTTCAGTTGAACGGAACGCTTGCCAGTGGAGTTCTCAACGTCCCTTACGTCAACGACCACCCTTGCAGGGCTGTCGAGCTCGAACGAGTTGAAGTCGCCGACCGTCCCGTCAGCGACTATTTTTATGACGGTATTTCCCCCCTCGGTCGAGGATTCCACCCTCAATATCCTCGAGGCCTTTTTTACAGTAGCCGGCGCCGATACGGTCTTCAAAGGCTCTGGCCCGGCTGGAGCCGCGGCTTGCGGGGCCGCCGCCTCTTTCCTGTCATCCTCTTTCTTGACCTCGGTCGTCTTGTCGTCTTCTCTCTTTACCTCCTGCGCGGCGGCCGGCGCCTCCGTGGTCGCGGGCTGGACCTGCGCCTCGGCCGCGTGCGTACCGTCGTCTTTCCTCAGGCTTACAAGCAGGCTGTTCGAGCCTGATTTTATGTCGTACTCGACGCCTTGCTTGAGGACTATCACTATCCTTCCTATGTTCTTGCCCGTGCCCTTGTCAACGCTGTAGCTCTGGGCGGTTATATCCTTCAGATAAGGGTTGTCGACGGCTATGGGGGAGGAGACCTTGTCTACGTTCACCTCCGGCATGTCGATAACGAGCTTGGCCGAATTGGGGTTTGCGGGGTCGGCGAGCTTGAAGACCGTGTACTTGGCCGGCACGGTCATTCCGATAAGCACCTTGTCGCCGTCACCCACCACGTTTATGGATTCGACCGCGCCCTTGTCGTCCTGGACGCCTTCAACGGCCGCGGACGCGGAGTCCTTGGCGCCGGGCTGTTCCTCCGCGACGGTTTTATTGCCGGTAACGGCGCACCCTGTGATGGCCAAGGTCCCGGCGAAGATAACGCCCAGAAGGCCATGCCTGAACCTGAATTCTGCTATGGACATAATATCCTCCGTGTCTGCCTTATTGCTTGATGTTCTTCAGGCCGCTGAAGCGGCCACGCCAGCCCGTCTTTCACGCCTCCGTCACCTGCGCGCGTCGGCGTCCTTTTCGCCCCTGAGCATTAGCACGGTATCGACCGAGGACTTCACGTTGCCTTTGTCGTCCCTGACTATCTCCCTGACGCTGACGCCATTGTCATCTATGCCGGTGACGTGGCCTTCCCTGGACCCTATCAGGTCTCCTTTTTTGACGATATACCTCTTGTTGTCAGGCGACTGGATAAGCGCGACCGGGTTGTCGGTGCCGGCTACTATGGCGACGACCTTGAAAAGG
>JACRNN010000292.1 GCA_016234955.1 Deltaproteobacteria bacterium
ATAAACGCCTTTGTGAACAGGAAGGGGCTTGCCAAGACGAGCTCGCGGCCCGGCAAGACCTGCACCATCAATTTTTACCGGATAAACAACCGGTTCTATCTGGTAGACCTGCCGGGGTTCGGGTACTCAAGCGTCCCGCTCCCGGTGAAGAAGTCCTGGGAGAAGATGATAGAGGGGTATTTCAAGGGGCGCAGAACCCTCTGCGGCGCGTTCGTAATCCTGGATCCGAGGAGGGACGCCGGGGACGTGGAGGAGCGGCTCTACGGATGGATAGAGGCCCTCGGCATCCCGGCGGTTACGGTATTCACCAAGGTGGACAAGCTCTCTAAGAACCAGTTGACATCGAGGATAGCCGCCATAAAGAAGGCTATCCCTGTAATTGACCCGGTCCTTTTTTCCGCCGTAACCGGGCAGGGCAAGGTCCTCCTTGGCAGGAAGGTGGGCTCGGTGCTCGAAGCCGGATAGCCGGCGGACAACGGGTGAGGTGACGGCCGTCACTGAAAAGCAGGAGTAGCAATGGTAGATTTTCAACAAAGCCTTTATCAGATTCCGCTTGACAAAGCGGCCAAAAGGAGATTAATTTTTTTGATTATGAGGTTCAGACCTTCAATATTATGCGTGCTTGCCGCGCTGTCCATCTCAGGCTGCGCCGGTATCGACAGGGACAAGGCCGACTCCCTTGTCAGGGACGTAGACAGCCTCAAGACCTCGCTTGTTGAGACGAACTCGAGGATAGAGCGCCTCAACACCAAATTAAGCCTCCTCCAGGAAAAGGTCGAACGGAACGAGGCCGCGGGTAAAGAGAGGCTCTCGGCCATGCCTGCCGTGCCTCCGGAAGGGCTCAGGGTGGTGCCTTTGGGCGATGACGGGGCCACCAAGGCCCGGGACGCAAAGGCTTCGAGCGCCGAGGGTGCGGGGCCGCAGGCCCCGGCGGGGGCGGATAGCGGTGAGGCCCCCGATGCGCTCTACAGAAAGGGACATGAGCTCCTTGCCGCCGGGAACCTTGCCGGCGCGCGCATGGTCTTCCTCAAGATAGCGGACAGATTCCCGGACTACGTCCTCGTTGACAACGCGCTGTACTGGGCCGCGGAGACGTATTACACCGAAAGGGATTTTACCAGGGCCATAGCCGGGTTCAAGGAGGTAGAGCGGAAGTACCCGGACAGGAACAAGGCCCCGGACGCGGTGTTGAAGATAGGGCTCGCCTATATGGAGACGGGCGATATCGAGCGGGCCAGGGATTATCTCGATAAGGTCATAAAGAAGTACCCGGGATCAGAGGCCGCGGACACGGCTAAAAAGACCGTTGATAAGATGGCTGATAAGAGGGTGGAGTAAGACCCGTATAGATGGACAAGGGGCGCCATGGCGCCGCCGCGCAAAAAGAGAAGGCCCGGAGAGCCTCAGGCGGGCCCAAGGAGACAGAGATGAAGAGATTCGTAGTCGTACTTTCCATGGCGGTTTTACTTTCCTCGGTTGCGGCGCACGCCGGGGACAACGGCGCAGGGGAGGAAAAGGCTCAAGCCCGACCCGAGGAAAAAGAGCCCGGTTATTATACTATAGTCAAGCACGACACCCTCTGGGACATCTCCAGGAGGTTCATGAAAAACCCTTTCAAGTGGCCGGTCATATGGAAGCTCAACCCGTACATCAAGAACCCCGACCTCATATACCCCGGCAACGTGGTAAGGATCACCCCGGACGGGATAGAGGTGATAGGCAGGAAAGAGGCCGA
>JACRNN010000293.1 GCA_016234955.1 Deltaproteobacteria bacterium
CGGGTATATGTCGGGTTCCTTCAAAGGCCCTTCGATGCCGAAGTACATGCTCACGGTGCTCTTCTCCTTGCCGGTTATTATCCAGCCGGCAAGGGGTATGCTCGATATTATCTTGTCTATCGTTACAAACGGGTGGATGGCGAGGACGCTGTCTATCCTGCCCTCAGGCATATTGATATCTCCGACGGCGGACATCCTCATTGTGCGGCTGTCCAGGAGGAGCCCGTCCGTATGGATAACGCCGTCCTTGACGTTGAAATCACCGTATATGGTCTTGTACGGGAGCCCTTCGGTCAGGAGCTCGTTGATGGAGACGATGTTGACTATGGAGAATATGCGGGATAGTATCGGGAACTGCCAGAGCCTGCCGTCCTCGGCGCGGAGAGCGGCCTTGCCGTTCAAGCCCCTGGTAAAAGGCGACGCCCCCCTCCCGGCCGTAAGGGAGAGGCCGCCGCGAAGCCTCCCGGAGAGTATCTCCTGTTTTCCGCCGGCGCCTGATATCATGGATTCGATATCCAGCCCCGAGAACTTGAAGTCCCCGGTGAGGAGCACCGGGTCGGCGGGGTCCCTCTGTATCCTGATCCCGCCCGACACCGCGCCTTTATCGAGCGTGAAATCGAGCGGGGCTATCCGTATGGAGTCTTTGCCCATGTACACGGACGCGTGCAGGTTGCTGTAGCCGTGGCCCCAGGCCGAGCCGTCCCTGACTATTATCCTCCCGGTCCCGGTTACGGCCGGGGGCCTGGAAGCTAAAAGGGCTTCAGCCGTTTGAGCGCCGCCCGCCTTTCCAGAGGCGCCTTTTGTCAGAGGGAAGAGGTCCTCGGAGTAGAGGCCCGGCGAGTACAGGGAGAAGTCGGCCACCCTGCCGGCGATGTCGGTTATGTCGACCCAGCCGTTGAGGCTGGTCCGTCCGGTGGAGACGTTCTCTATCCTTGCCGAGGCCCTGTTCCCATCGAACTCCGCCGATGCGTTTATCCGCTCTATCGGCTTGGGGAGGAACGTGGTCCTGAAGCTCGAGTCTTGGACGCTGAGCGAACCCATGTACCGGGGAGAAGCCTCCCCCGGCTCCCTCGAAACATTTACGCTGAATGAGGCAAACCCCTTGGATTCGAAGTCCTTCGAGAGAAACGGCGAGATATCGTCGATGTCCGAGAGCATCAGACGCCTTGAGTTCGCAAGGAAGTCATACGCCGCCTTGCCGGGCACGGCCTTGCCCGCGACCTCCACGGAGGATTTGCCGAACTCTATCCGTCCTTTTTTCACCTCTACCGTTCCCTTGACGAACTCCCCCGACCCGCTGAGGGCCAGCGGATAGCCGGGCGCTTTTTTGATGAGCTTTTTATACTCAAGAGAGGATTTGCCGGCATCCGCCGAGGCGTTTGCGGCGAATGCGTCCGGCCTCCCGGCGGCTTCGGCGGTGAACGAGATTGGCCCGTCGAAGAAGAACGCCCCGGCGCGGCCCTCTTTTATGAAGGGGTGGAGGGTCTCGTGGTAGAGGTCTCCGGCGGCCTTGATGTCGAAGACGGGGCTGCCCCCCGAGTACCCATCGACCCGTCCGTTGAGGGCGAGGGTCGACCTGTCGCTCTTTGCGGCAAGGTCCCTGAACGCTATCGTCTTATTGTCAAAATCCACGCCCCCGGCTATGGAAGTGAACCCGATCGGGAACCCTTCATAGGAAAGGCTCCCGTTCCTTAAATCGGCGGAGCCGGAATATTCGGCCTCTTTGCCGCCCTTGAGCGAGCCTTTGAGGCCGAGGGTGAAGTCCGCTTCTCCGTCGGCGCGCGTCATCGACAGCTTTTTTTCGATTCCCTCGTGCCTGCCGTGGGCGAGCTTGCGGGTGAGAACGAGTGTTTCGTCCACGTCGGCCGTGCCTTTAATCGATAAGTCATAGAGTAGTCTGCCGCTCAAGTCGCTCAGGCGGCCTTTGAGCGACTCTATCACCTCTCTGTTGTACCGTCCGGCGACGCCGGTGAAAGAGACGGCCCGTTCCTTCAACGATATGAGGCCGGATATTCCGGAGAACGCTCCATCGAGCCCGCTCACCCTGAACCCGACATCGTCGAGCAGAAGGTCCAATGCTATTGAGCCGGGCTTTTTGAGGGAATCGAGCTTTAAGATATCGTCCAGCTCCATGTTCAGGGTGAGCCCCTTTACCGTTAGACCGCCGCCGATGGGGGTAACGCCGCCGATCATTGAGGCGGCCTCCTCGGGGATGGCCTTGACCGGGATGAGGCCGAAGAAGGTCTTCAATGGGACCCTCGAGGTGGAAAGATTGAGGGTAAGCGTCCTTGCGGCCGGCGGGGCCGACGGGCCGGAGAGTTTCAACGACCCGCTGAGGCTGAAGTCTTTCATGTCAAGCCTTGCGTCGTTTACGGAGAGGTCTACGGTGTCGCCGCGCCACAAGACCTCTATTGAGGCGGACCCTCCGGGAGACTTAAGCGGCCTGGCAAGGAGCCACGGGTGTCCCACCTCGATCCCCCTGTACCTCACGACGTTCTTTACGAACAATTTCTTATCGTAGGCGTACGACGAGTCTATGTCCGCGACACCTCTGACAGATACGCCCTCCGGGCCTTTTACCATGTAGCGGTTGAACTTCGACACGTCGATATCACGAAGGCTGCCCGTGCCTGAAAGGCTGAATGTCCCGAGTTCCCCCTTGCCGGAAAACGCCACCTTCGAGCCCGGCTGAAGCACTCCAGTGAGCCTGTAGATGAAGGCGTTCCGGAACTCGTACATGTACCCTTCCATGCCGGTTATATCGAATACGCTCTCCTGCCCGGCGAATTCGTCTACGAGCTGGAGGGCGCAGTTCCTGAGGTTCAGCCCCTTGACCGTAGCCATCTGGCTCAAGAGGAACTCCTTGATGTTTATCCTGCCTGAGGGGTCGCGCCTTACGAAAATTTCCGCTCCGTCGAGGTATACGGAATCCAATACGGGGTTTTTACGCAGGAGCCCCATGGGGGAAGAGTGGATATCAACCGAGCGGGCGTCTAAAAAGGCGGAGCCGCCCTCGAAGGCCTTTACGCCTTTGAGGCTTATCTGCGTGGTCGGGAGGGCCTTGACGACGATGGAGTCGATGGAGACCTTCAGCCCCGTGCGCGCCTCCACCAGGGCCTCTATCCTTGCGTGGTGCCTGGTGAGGTCTACCGGAATAAAGAGCAGGTAGAGGGCCCCGGCAAGGAGCAGGGAGATGAGGATGAGGATTAAGGCCGATAGCGCGCTTACGGTATTCTTTGTCTTTATGTTCTGTTCCAATTCCGTAGTGGGCCGTGTTTTACGTTGCCGGAACCGCCGTGCCGGTTTTGAGGACGCGGGCTCGCCTGACCGGGCGGCTGTTTTAATGTTTTCTTCGGGGTCTAATAATTCCCCGCAGCCAAGCTACTGGCTGGGCGCTCGCTATGCATGTTCATGGGGTCTTGCCCTTTGAGAAGTATATGTCTGAGAAAAAGGACTCGGCCGAGCTCTTTGTGTCGTCCGAATCTATCATGACGGAGACGCTGCCTATCGGGGGAGGGTCTTCGTTAAAGAGCGTTTTATAGTCCTCGTACACGTTCCTGCGCTCGTGGGCCCAGACCCCGAGGCCCTCGGCCCCGCTCCTGACGACCACATACATGGTCGTAGAGGTCTTGGCGCTTTTGAGCGTGGAGCCGGCCGGGGCGTTGGTATCCCATATGTACCCGATCACGCGGTTGTTGAAGGCGATGGGGAACTTGGGGAATACGACGTATAGCTGCGCGGCCTGGTCGTCCGTCGATCTCTTCCTCACATCCCCGTTTTCAGGCAGCTTTACCGCCTTCCACCTCCAGTTGATGTAAGGGTGCTGTTTCAGGTCGATAGAGACGTCCCGGTAGAGCGCGAAAGAGTTTGAACGGCTTCTGAGGTGTATGGCCTTGCCCCACGGCGCGTCCTCGATCAAGAAGTCGGCCTGCCCGGCATGCCCCTTCCACTGTTTGAGCACCCACCCTTTGGGGGCGTCGTTTGTCTGGTCTTTTTCGATATTTATCCGTATGACGCCGCCTTTATCGGACGCGCGGCAAGTCCTTGCCATAAAAAACGGCAAAAAGGACAGGATAGCCAAAATCGACAACACCGCGGTCAGAGACGGACCAAATACGCTTGAGTCGGCTCTGTCGAGCTTAACCTTCATACCGGACATCTCTCCGTGAAAACGTTCTTAGCGATGATGCGACAAGGGTTTATCAAGCCAACCGTCAAGGCTTCACCGGCTGCCTGAGTAAACACTGAAGTATATAGTACAAAGGCCATTACCGCAAGTGTTTTAGGGAGTCCATGGGGGAAGTACGTACCGGTGAGAGGCGGGTTTGAAGATGCATGGCGTCGCCCGGCCCCAGGTCACTGCTCAGGGGGGGCTTCGATGAGGTGGACGGGGGGCGACTACGCCTGCTAAAGCCCGGGGATTATCTTCTTCAGCCAGCCCTCTTTAGGGGAGATGGCGCCGTCAGGGCAGACCTCCTGGCAGCAGTAGCACCTGATGCAGTTGTCGTAGTCTATGGTAATCCTGTTGGATTTGCTCATGACGCGCGCCGGGCAGATGGAGACGCACGCGCCGCAAAGGGTGCATCTCCGGACGTCTATATGCGGCCTTGAGGTCAACGCCTTTCTAAGGGACCTGTCAAGGGCGTACGGGAGCCTGGAGGCGAAGTTGGGGCTTGACAGGGGAGGGAACTTGAACCCGGTTATCCTCGCGTCCTCTATCCGCTCCCCGAGCGCCGTTATATCCGCGATGTCCGAGCCCTTGAGGCCGAGCCTCCCGGCCGCCTTCAAGACCGGGACATTGTCCGCCTCCGCCCCTAATATCGCCGCTATAGCCGTGTCTATAGCCACGGCGTTCTCTCCCCCTATTATAAGCCCCAGGGCCCTCGGGTCCCCGTTGCCGGGGCCGTTGCCTTCCATGCCGACTATCCCGTCTATCACGGTGAGGCGCGGCTTGAGGAAGAGATAGAGGTCGAGCAGCATGCCGGCGAAATAGAGGCTGTCCACCCCTGCCGACAGGTGCCACTGGGGTTTCCTGTTGCCCGGGACGCAGCCGAAGAGGTTCTTTACGCCGAGCGTCAGGTACATCTGGGCGTGGGTCTTGAGCTTGGGCAGGTTGATTATCCCGTCAACCTCGAGGACCTCTCTGCCCACCTCCAGCCGCTTGAACGTATGGCCCAGCGGGTTCTCTACCGTTACCACATCCTTGAGCTCCATGAACTCGGCGCCGGTATCTCTGCACGCCTGCATGACCCCGCACTTCTCGGCTATCTTCCTGGCGCTGCCGATACCGGGGCTGTCTCCGACCACCGGGGTGGCCCCGGCCTCCTTGACAAGCTCTATGACCGACCTGACGACGCTCGGGTGCGTCGTCACGGCCGCTTCCGCGGGCTTTGCGGCAAGGAGGTTTGGCTTGACGAGTATGAGATCGCCCTCCTTTACGAACCGTTTGATGCCGCCGAGCAGGTCTACGGTCTTTTTTACGGCGGAGTGTACGTCCGCGCCGTTATAGTCCGCGCACCTTGTTACAGCCACCCTGCTTTGCATTAAGCCCTCCGGCCGTTATTTTAACTTGAGAATTCCCTGTAGCTTGCCACAGGGTCTCCTTATAAGACCCTCCCCCATCAAGGGGGAGGGCAGGGGTGGGGGTGAAAACAATCTTTCACCTTTTAATCATGCATGGCGAGCGCATTCCCCTAAGCCCAAGCTGCGGGGTCAAACTTCACCCTCCCCGACCCATCCTTCGGATGGGGAGTTTAAGGAGATACCACGGAGCTTGCCGAGGGTGCTCCACAGGCGGACAGGCATCTCGATGGAGATAATAATATAGTTGCAGGGTTTATCCAGGCTGAGACGCGTTGATGGGGCTGAACATGCATAGCGGGCGGCACGGCCCGCGGCTTGGGGCCGTGGGCAAGCGCGAATAGTAATAGACGCTTCTTTATACGCCGAGGATTAAGCGCGGCCTGGGCCTATGGGAGCTTCAATGGGTCCGCTATATCCTTCGGTCTCGGCGCGCCCGCCGGCTGTCTTACGTCCTTGGACACGGGGCTTGCGGGGCAGGAGACCCTGTCCCTGCCCTCTTTCTTGGAGCGGTACATGGCCATATCGGCCGCGCTGATGAGCTCGTCTATCGTCAGGATACCGTCCTGCGGATAGATGGCGAGCCCGATGCTGACGGTTATATGCAGAGGCGGATGGTGGCGCGACGTGAAATCGTGCGTCTTAAGGGCGTTTCTGAACCTGTGGGCGGCCTGTACCGCGCTCTTCTGGTCGGTGTTGAAC
>JACRNN010000173.1 GCA_016234955.1 Deltaproteobacteria bacterium
GCGGGTCACACCCGCCATCATACCAGATAAACCGGGGATGCCTTGCCAAACTATCGTCGCGCCGATGGGCAATCGCCGCGCAGGTATCCAAGACGGAGTTTGGTGAATGATGTGAAACGGCGGGTGTGACCCGCCCTACGGGGCTACGGGGCTTATTAAGCAGAGGCATGAATCGCCGTCGGGAGGAAACTCCCGACGGCACTGTGAAACCCCATTGTGGACCTTGATCCCGTGGAGGTTTCACTTTTTTAGCGTTCCGAAACCCCTTGGGTTCCGAGTCCTTGGAGGTCTCACTTGATCCTCTTTTTTACGCTCTTTATGGCGAACGCGTAATCCTTCTTCACCCCGGCCATAACCTTGCCGGCCTTTTTGTTAAGGTCCTTGAGGAGTCTGTCGCCTGTTTTATGCAGGATGGCAAGCTCTTTTTCTATATCTATCTTTGCGCCCTTCTTCTTCAGCGCCGCCACCTCTTTGTTGAATCTGTCGCCTATGACGCCGAGTTCCTTGTCGAGATTCTTGCCTATCTTCCTGAGCTCGTTATAAATCTGGGTCTTCAGGTCCGGCTTTTTAAATACCTTCCTGATCGGATTTTTCACGGATCGCCTCCTTTGGTTTTGAGTTACCGGCGGAACGCGCCAAGGTCAGACCGCCATCGCCATTTTTTACGGCCTGTCTTCCGATAGGATGTTGAAAAAGCCCATACATGGCTTTTTCAACCGCAGCGCCAACGCATACCCCTAAGCCTGGCCCCGGTCTGGTGCGCCGTCCTGAAGCCTTATCACCTTCTTGACCTTACGAAGCCGGCCGCCATCGCCTCTTTTTCGGTGGAGAAGCATACCTCTGGCTTTACCCTGTCATAGAGCGCGCCGCCCGGGAGGTGGTACATCCTGGAGCCTTTCTTCGGATTTACATTGCCCTTGATAGGATGGGTCCTGGGACAGTGCAATGCGTCTACCGGCCTTACGCCGTGTGGAAGGGGTGGAGGAGGGACAGGCCTGGGCTCCCTTGCAACCGCCATCGATGTGAAGATGAAAAAAAGCATCGCGGTGAAGACCAGAGACTTCATAAGACCTCCTTGTGGTTACTAATCGTCTCATAATAGTATCGGCATGAAATCCATTTCCGTTATCAGTTATCAGTGAAGGATAAAGACGTATTTTCGCCTCTTCCAAATATACAACATGCCGGTAAAATTCACAACAGCCACTTTAAGGTACAGGCCCAAGACCGATCGGCGCCTCAGCATATCCTCGGAAGCTGTTCGCCGGAGAGCATGTCGACGATGCGTCTGTTGCCGATGGAGGTCTCAAGCAGGACCTTGCCCTTTGGCCCCGCTTCGACGGTCCCGATTATGGAGGCATCCCTACCGAGCGGGTTCTTCCTCATGGCTTCGAGCACCGGAGGGGCCGCTTCAGGCGAGACCACGGCCACAAGCTTGCCCTCGTTGGCGAGGTATAGGGGGTCGAACCCCAATATCTCGCACGCCCCGCGCACCGCCTCCAGGACGGGTATCCTCTCCTCGTCCATGACCATTGCGCACATGCAGGAGCGCGCGAACTCATTGAGCGTCGAGCTAAGGCCTCCGCGCGTCGGGTCCCTCATCGCCCTGATCCCACCTCCTGAGGCCTTGAGCATGTCCGCTGTAAGGGAGTGGAGCGGCGCGCAGTCGCTCTTGACAGGGGTCTCCATCCGTATCCCCTCCCTGTGAGTGAGTATCGCGATGCCGTGGTCGCCCATGGTGCCGGATACGATGATGACGTCCCCCGGACGTATGAGCGAGGGGGAGAGGTCTGCGGAATCGTCCATAACGCCTATGCCGGCCGTCGTGATAAAGAGCCTGTCGCCCTTGCCGCGTTCCACCACCTTGGTGTCCCCGGTAACTATCTCCACCCCGGCCGCCCTCGCCGTATCCGCCATGGATTTTACGACCCTGCCGAGCTCGTCGAAGGGGAGGCCCTCCTCTATTATGAAAGACGCGCTCAGGTAAAGGGGGCGCGCGCCGCCTACCGCGAGGTCGTTTATGGTGCCGCAGACCGAGAGCCTGCCGATGTCACCGCCGGGGAAGAATATCGGGTTAACCACGTAGGAGTCGGTCGTGAAGGCGAGCCTCGACCTGTTTACGGTTAAGACGGCCTGGTCGTTCAACGGGGCGAGGTGCTTGTTGCTGAAGGCGTTTAAGAAGACCTCCTCTATGAGCCTGCGGCTCAAGAGCCCGCCGCCGCCGTGGGCGAGGAGTATCTCACCGGCCCCCTTTTTCTCTATCGCCATCTTGCGTTCCCCCATGTTTGATGTTCGGGTACGGCCCCGCGCGGCCCGTCTTGCCGGGCGAAACGCCTTACGCGACGACCTTCCTGTACTTGTAGAAGGCCGCGCAGGTGCCTTCGGATGATACCATGCACGGCCCGACCGGGTCAGCGGGCGTGCAGGCCGCGGCAAAGAGCGGGCACTCATCCGGGGTTATGATCCCCTTGAGCACTGAGCCGCACATGCACCCGGCGGGCTCTACGTCAGCTCCCGCCGGTATCTGAAACTTTTTCTCCGCGTCAAAAGAGCCGTAGGCGTCCCTGATCTTAAGCCCGCTTGAGGGGATGGCGCCTATCCCCCTCCAGGCGCTGTCCGCCGGCTCGAAGACCTCGTTCATTATCCCCTGCGCCCTGACGTTGCCTGCCCACGTAACGACCCTGTCGTACTCTATCTCTATCTCGGACCTGCCCTCTTCGATCTGCCTTATGAGCATGTGGAGGCCGAGGAGGGCGTCAAGAGGCTCGAACCCGGCGACGACGCACGGGGCGCCGTAGCGCGTGGAGAGGAACCCGTAGGCCCCGGCGCCTATGACGGCCGTCACATGGCCGGGGCAGATGAAGCCGTCTATCTCCACGTCTCCGCTGTCGAGCAGGGCCTTCATCGCCGGAGGGGTCAGCTTGTGCACGGAGAGCGCCGAGAGGTTCTTAATGCCGTCTTCCGCGGCTGAAAGGATCGTGGCGGCCACGGTCGGGGCCGTGGTCTCGAAGCCCACCGCGTAGAAGACGACCTCTTTTCCGGGGTTGGACGCGGCCATGTCCAGGGCGTCGAGCGGGGAATATACGACCCGTATGTCGCTCCCGCGCGCCTTCTCCTCCTGCAGGGTGGAGCCGGAGCCGGGGACCCTCAGCATGTCCCCGAAGGTAGCCACTATCACGTTGCGCTCTTTCCTTACGAACTCTATTATCCGGTTGACGTCATTGGCTGATGTGACGCAGACCGGACAGCCCGGCCCGGATATGAGGCGGATATTCGGCGGGAGCGAGTCCCGTATCCCGTACCTCGATATGGAGTGGGTATGGGTGCCGCATATTTCCATGATGCTCGCCCGCTTGCCCGATATCTCCCGTATCTTTCCGAGGATACCGCGCGCCAGCTCCCTCTGCCTGAATTCGTCGATATATTTCATCGCTCCGCGTCCCCTCTATCCGATAACATCTTCTATCATCGATAAGGTCTCCCCGGCCTTCTTCTCGTCGAGGCGCTCTATGGCGAAACCGGCGTGCACTATCACGTAGTCGCCAACGCGCGCCCCGTCGAGGAGCTTGAGGCTTATCTCCTTCTTGACCCCGGCCACGTCTACCGTGGCCTTCAAGCCTCTAACCTCTATTATCCTGCCCGGTATGCCGAGACACATAAACCGATCCGCTCCTTCTTCTATGCGTTTTTCAATATCTCGCAGGCTATGGCCGCCTGTCCGAGCGAGACGCCGCCGTCGTTTGTGGGGACCCTCTCATTCGACCAGACCCTGAACCCCCGCTCCCTGAGCATACCGCAGACAAGGCCTGAGAGCAACCTGTTCTGGAAGACCCCGCCGCTGAGCGCCACGTCACCTATGCCGCTCCTCTCTCCGATGGAACTTGCCGTTGACGCTATCATCGCGGCGACGGAAGAGTGGAAGCGCCCCGATATCACCGGGGGGGACGCGCCAGCCGCGCGTTCCCCGACGACCCCCCTTATCATCGGGCGCATATCTATACGCGCCGGGTTGCCCTCTATGGTCCCGTAGGGGTAGAGGGGGGCTGGATCAGCGGAGGCGACCGATTCGAGCTCTATGGCGGCCTCGGCCTCGAACGTGACCCTGTCCTTCAGCCCTGTGATCGAGGCCACGGCGTCAAAGAGCCTCCCGGCGCTTGAAGTCAGTGGGGAGTTTATCCGCGCCTCTATCATCTTCATTACAAGCGCCGCTTCTTTCCGCCCTATCCGTTCGCAAAAGCCCGGAAGCCTTGCCGGCCACTCCTCCCCGTACGCTGAATAGAGGTATGAAACGGCCATCCTCCACGGCTCCTTTATCGCCATCTCGCCGCCGGGCAGGCTTACGTAGTCGAGGTGGGCCGCCCTTGTAAATGTCCTCCTGTCCGCTATAAGGAACTCCCCGCCCCAGACGTTGCCGTCTACGCCGTACCCGGAGCCGTCGAAGGCCACGCCGATGACGGATCTTCTGAGGCCGTGCTCGGCCATCACGCTCGCGATATGGGCGTGGTGGTGCTGTACGGCTATTATCCTCGACCCTGGGATGTCGCGCATCGAGGCGTATTCAGAGGCGAACCTCGTGCTCATATAATCAGGGTGCATGTCGCGGGCTATTACCGAGGGGGCGGCCCTGAAGGTCTTCTCGAGGTTATTGAGGGTCTCCTTGAAGAATTCGAGGGAGGCGCAGTTGTCGAGGTCCCCTATGTGCGGGCTCAGGATGGCGCGGCTCCCCTTGGTAAGGCAGAACGTGTTCTTCAACCCCGCCCCGCAGGCCAGCGCCTCGGGCATCTCTTCGCCGAGCCCTATCGGTTCTGGCACATACCCGCGCGCCCGTCTCGCTACCCTTGTCCCTGCGCCGTCTATCATTACGATGGAGTCGTCCACCCTCATGTATATATCCCTGTCATGGAGGAGGAAGAAGCCGGCTATGCCCGAGAGCCTCTCTACCGCATCTTCGTTCGACCGCACTATCGGCTCGTCCGAGAGGTTGCCGCTCGTCATCACGAGCGCCTTGAACCTGTCCTCACCGGGGCCGAGCAGGAGGCAGTGGATCGGGGTGTATGGGAGCATGACGCCTAAGCGGCCGTTGCCGGGCGCAATGGCGGGGGAGAGCGCAGAAAGGTCCAGTTTTTCCAGGAGGACTATCGGGCGGGCCCTCGATTCAAGACACGACCTCTCCTCATCCGAGAGCGCGGCAAACGACCGTACCTCGTCTATGCAGGCCGACATGAGGGCAAAGGGCTTGTTGCCGCCCTTGCCCTTGCGGAAAGAGCCCCTCTTGGATTGCCGCAGGCGCCTGACGCTGTCGTCGTTCTCTGCGTCACACGCGAGGTGGAACCCGCCTACCCCCTTTACGGCCAATATCATCCCTTCCTTGAGGAGCCTTCGGGCCCTCTCTATGGCCGGGTAGTTCCACTCTCCATATAGCGGCTCTACGCCCTTACCGCCGGCGAGCCAGACCCTTGGGCCGCATACAGGGCAGGCGTTGGGCTGGGCGTGGAAGCGTCTGTCAAAGGGGTCGTGGTACTCTCTCTCGCAATCCGCGCATAGCCGGAAATGGGCCATGGTCGTAGAAGGACGGTCGTAGGGGATGTCTTTTATTATCGAGTACCTGGGGCCGCAGTTGGTGCAGTTTATGAACGGGTAGAGGTAGCGCCTGTCATGGGCGTCAAGGAGCTCCCTTTGGCAGTCGGGGCAGATGGAGATGTCCGGGGATACGAGCGCGAATCCGCCGGAGGCGCTCACGCTCTCTCTGATGGTGAAGTCGGTGTATGGAGAGAGGGGGAAGGCGCGCTCGATCTTAAGCCGTTCTATCCTTGCAAGCGGAGGGTGGGAAGTCTTCAGTTCGTCTATGAACCGCTCTATCCCCTCGCCCTGGAGCTCTATCAAGACCCCTTCTGAGTCGTTGAGGCAGAACCCCTTGAGGTTGTGTCTGTTGGCGAGGTTAAAGACGAAGGGACGGAAGCCGACGCCCTGCACTACCCCGGTTATATGAAGCCTGAGAGCGCCGTCCATGGCCTTTAGTGTTTCCTTCGGGCATGATTAAGCGAAGCTATTTACGCAGGCTCCTTAGGATACCCCGGGGCTCGCTCCGGGGCGGTTCATTTTTTTAACGTTCTGCAATCCTGTGGGCCTTGAGTCCGTGGATATCTCATTTTACCACGTTCGAGACCAGTCCGGAAAGACAGGCGCACCACGCGCCTATGCCTTCGCCGGTGGAGCAGGAGGTCTTGAAGACCTTGAGACACGGGTTTATCTTCAGCGCTCTATCGACCGCCCTCTCCACGTTGAAGCCGGTGTACGGGACGAGGTCCGTCTTGTTTATCAGGAGCATATCGGACTTATTGAATATCGCAGGGTACTTAAGCGGCTTGTCGTCGCCTTCGGCGCATCCGAGCACGCAGACCGTGAGGTCGGCGCCGAGGTCGAACTCCGCCGGGCATACCAGGTTGCCGACGTTCTCGATTATAAGGAGCCTTACGCCCTCGATCCCGCATACCCAGGGTATCTCATGGCTTATCATGTGGGCGTCGAGGTGGCAGGCCCTGCCGGTCGTTATCTGCCTTACGGGGACGCCGTGCCTTTTTACCCTCATGGAGTCGAGGTCCGTCTCTATGTCCCCCTCTATTACGGCAAGGCCCCTGACAGAGTCCTTCAGAAAGGGGATGGACCGTTCTATTATGGAGGTCTTCCCGGCGCCCGGGGAGCTTACCATGTTGATCGAGAAGACGCCCCTGCCGCGAAGCGCGGCCCTGTTCAATGCGGCTATCCCGTCGTTTTTCGAGAGCAGCTTCTCTTCCATCAATATCTCATGCATAGGGGGTCTTCCTTGAACATGCATAGCGAGCGCATTCCCCGCGGTTTTTCCGCGGGGAATGCGCTCGCCATGCATGTTCAAGCGGCGGTTATCGATACGACCTTGAGCTCCGTGCCCGTAAGCCTCACGATAGAGGAGCCGCCGCATGCCGGGCAAGGGCTTAAAAGGCCGTCCATGCGGAATTCCTCGGCGCACCTTGAGCACCTGCCGATTACCGGCACCTCGACGATATCGAGCCTCGCGCCGTCCATAGGCGTATCCTTCACGCACGCCTCAAAGCAGAAGCGCAGGCTCTCGGGCTCAACGGCGGTCATCCCGCCGACCTCTATCTTGACACGTTCAAGCCGGAGAGCCCCGCTTTTTTTGAGCTCCCTTTCCACTATCTCCAGCAGGCCCTTTGCTATGGACAGCTCGTGCACCAGCGGCCCCCTCTCCGGCCTTGTTCGCGGCCCTTATCCCGAGACCTTCAAGCTCCTCAATCACCATCCGCGCCAGCTCCGGGATTTTTTTCTCCGTGGCGGGGGTCAGCCCGATGCCGGAGGAGGTGTCGAGGGGGGCCGCGCCAATTATGACAACCTCCGGCTCATGCCCTTCAAACCTTGCTACGGCGAGCAGCTCCCTCATCCCAACGCCGTGGACGGCGTTGACAGGGGAGAGACGCTGGTCGATCTTCCCGGCGGCTATCCTGTGCGGCGCCCCGGGAGCCACGCCCGAGAGGGCGTCGACTATGATGACGCGGTCGAACCCCTCCATAAGGGGGAGGAGCCCCAGGCCGAGCGTGCCGCCGTCGACGCACTCCACGCCCTCCGGGAAGGTGAACCGACGGTTCAGATGCTCTACGACCCTTACACCGAGCCCTTCGTCCCTGAGGAGGATATTGCCGACCCCCAGGACAAGGGCCTTTTTCCTGTCTTTTTTTCTCATACCGTTATTAAATGGCTATCATATTCTAACAGAAAGTTTTTTTAAAACAAGCACCGCGGTAGGGCCTTAAAGGACGCCGCTTGACAAAAGTTGAGATAAAATGCAAAAATCTGCTATAATTTATCCATTGCCTTGAAATACATTCTTTTGGAGGGAGCAGATGGATATACGCGAGGAGATAGAGAAGTTAGCTTATGCACTCTATGAAAAAAGCGGCCACGTCCACGGCAGGGACCTGGAAAACTGGATCGAGGCCGAGGGTATCGTAAGGGCAAGGCGCGCGAAAAAGGAGATAGTCACGGCCGCAAGGCAGGTGGAGCAGGCGGCCGAGGCGGTCGCGCAAAAGGTCAGGGCAAAGGTCAAGGAAACCGCCACGGCGTTGAAGACCGCGGCAAAAAGGGGCGTGAAAAAGGCAAGTCCGAAGAAGATGGAGTCTTAAAACGCCCGCAAAAGACAATCGCTTCCGGTGTCCATATAATCCCTCCATGGACGAATACTTTTATCTATTAAGGGTCATTGCGTACCCGTGTGATTAGCCTTGCCGCTGTACAACTAAATTGAAAGCACATTGAACAGGCATAGCGAACGCGGGGCCCGCAGCCTGCTGCGGGCCCCGCGCTCGCTATGCATTTTCAGGGAAGGGGGTTTCAGCGATGGGGATGGAAGGTTTTGATCCGGTTCAGTACAGGGCGGGGGCGCGCAGGGAGTGGGACTCCGTAGCCTCCGGCTGGCGCAAGTGGTGGCCTACCATAGAACTGGGCGCTCTGCATTGCAGCCGCACGCTCCTTGACATGGCCGGCGTCAAGGAGGGGCACAGGGTGCTCGACATCGCAACCGGCATCGGGGAGCCGGCCGTTACGGCGGCAGGGCTCGTCGGCCCATCCGGCCGCGTCACGGCCATAGACCAGTCCCCGGAGATGCTCGCCGTGGCGAGGGACCGGGCGGTGGCGAGCCAGTTGAGTAACATAAGCTTTATGGTGATGAACGCGGACGCCATCGACCTGCCGGACGGCTTTGACGCGGCGTTCTGCCGCTGGGGCCTTATGTTCATGCCTGACCTCCCGGCCGTTATGGCGAGGGTGCGCGGCGTGCTTGCGCCCGGCGGGAGGTTCAGCGCGGCGGTCTGGGGCCAGGCGCCGAATGTGCCGATGGTGAGCGTGGCCTTCGGGGTGATACGGCGGTTGCTGAACCCGCCTCCTCCGCCGCCGGGGACCCCTTCGATGTTCAGCCTCGCCGAGCCCGGTTACATTGAAAAGGTCTTTGGGCAGGCAGGGTTCACGGACGTGCGCGCGGAGAGGCTCACGGTAGCTATGGAGTTTGAATCTCCGGACGGGTATGTGGACTTTCTTAAGGACGTGGCGGCCCCGGTCTCAGCCATCGTCAACAAAGAGCCGAGGGCCGTGCAGGACCAGGTCTGGCGGGCCGTGGCGGAGGCCGCAAGAGGGCGCCGGGGGCCGGAAGGGGCGGTCCGGATGGAGAACGAGTCCATCTGCATTGTGGGGACAAGACCGGAGTGAAGAAATGAGACCTCTTAGGTTTGTAAGCCCGAGGGGCGTCAGAACGTTACAAGAATGAGACCTCCCCTGGCTTGGAAACCCCAGGGGCGGAACGTTTAAAAAAAGGAGGCCGTTATGAAAAAAGTGAGCAGGATAGTCCGGCTGTCGCTGATCGTTCTGATGGCGGGCGCGACATTCGCGTCAGCTCAAATGGGCGGGATGGAGCACGGCGCTGACATGAAGATGGAGAAAATGGAGCATCACGAAGGCCACGGCGAGGAAGCCATGAGCTGGAAGAAGACGCTCACGGAAGACCAGAAGATGAAGGCCGATAAGATGCACCTTGAATTGAAAAAGGCCATGGACGTGCTTGAGGCGAAGGTCAAGTTGAAGGAGGCCGAGCTGAACACCATGGTCACGAAGGATAAGCCCGATACCAACGCCATCCACGGCAAGATAAACGAGATAGCGGAACTGAAAAAGGAGATGATGACGAAGAAGTACGACCATATAGTGGAGATGCGCTCCATACTCACCCCTGAACAGCGCGTGTCCTTCGACCTCGGGATCAGCGGCTGGACGCATCACGAAGGGCGTCATTGAGCAAGCGAAGCAAGCGGACGCAAACCGCCGCCGCTAAAGGCGGCGGCGTCTATGCCAGGTTCCGTAAACCGGCTGAGGTTCGCCTGCTATAAGTGATCAAAAGAGCCCTATCTGGACAGGGCCGGTTGGCACTGTCTCTTCCACGCCTCCGAAGACCTTGATCTTGCCGAACTCGCCGTCAAAGCCGGGTTTTACCGTAATGTCACCGCTACGCACCTTCATGATAGCGCCGGCCGTAGTTGCCCCGGCAAGGCCGGTGAGATCGTCTTCCGCC
>JACRNN010000174.1 GCA_016234955.1 Deltaproteobacteria bacterium
CTGGACCAGGTACGTCCCGTCAGGCGTCAGGACCGGGGGGCTGACCATGCCGGGCTTGAGCATGGAGGCCGCCGCCTCTATTTTTCTATCCATCTCGCCGGACTTCATGACGCCCATCTCACCGCCGTTTGCGGCCTCATGCCCTTCGGAATACCGCCTGGCAAGCTCCTTAAAGCCCTCGCCCCTGGCAAGGCCTTCGGTTACGGCCTTGAGTCTGCCCTTCGATGATTCGCCGTTCGGCACATATATCATGTTGAGCCTGTAGGAGGCCGGGCCGTAGAACTCTTCGGCCCTCTGCCTGTAGTAGTCCTCTATGTCCACATCCTCTATGGATATCTTGGAGCGGAACTCCTTGTTTATGAACTTGACCTGCCTTATCTGTTCCTTGAGCTGCTCCCTGTACTCCTTGTACGTAAGGCCGCTGCGGGCAAGGGCCAGCATGAGCCCCTCGTGCGTCATGTTGTTGTTCTGCCTCTTTATGTCGTCTATGGCGTTGTCTATCTCCCTGTCGCTCACCTCTATGCCGGCCTTGTCAGAGGCCTGCTTTACGAGCTTCTGCTCTATGAGCCCGTCGAGGACCAGGGACTTGGCCTCGGCTATCTTCTTTGCGTCCCCCTTGTCCTTCGGGGATATCTTTTCGAGGGCCAGCGCCGTGGCGGCGTTGAGCTCCGAGAGGGTTATGACGCTGTTGTTGATTATGGCGACTATCCTGTCCACCACCTCCGCGTCCGAAACGGAGGGCGCGGCCAGCGAGAACAGCGCGACGGCGAATATGAAGAAATGGGGCAGAGCCCTCACAGGGCGCCGAAAAAGTCTTTTGAGAGAAACCTTTCTACGGAAAGTTTCCCCCGGAAGACTGTTTTTCAGCGCCCCGCCAAAACCTATCCTGGTGAAATGGCGGCAGACTGTCACAGCAGGTCCTCCCTTACGGTTATCTTGGTCTTCTTTTTCAATAACTTTATCCAGGCATAGACCTCCGAGTCCTCTTTTTCGGAGCGGAGCCTCTCCATTATCCTGGCCTTGACCTCTTCGAACCCGAGCCTGCGGCCGCTCCTCCTGCCTTCGAGCAGGAATATGTGGTAGCCGTATTCGGTCTTGACCACCGGGCTTATCTCGCCGGTCTTGAGCTTGAATACCGCGTCCTCGAACTCCTTCGGCATATCCCCTCTCGCGAAGTAGCCGAGGTCCCCGCCGTTCTTGCGCTCAGGGCTTAGGGAGACCTCCTCGGCCACGGCCGCGAAGTTCCCGGCGTTGAGCCTTTTCCTTATCTTCCCCGCCTCATCCTCCGAAGCGGCCACTATCATCCTGGCGTGCGCCTGCTCCTGCACGTCATAGTCCTCTATATGCTCGATGTAGTATTCCCTTGCGTCCTTCTCGGTCACGGACTGGCCGGCCTTCCTGCCTATGAGCTGGTCGACGGTCTTTTTTATGAGGAGCTTTCTCCGTATCTCTTCCTTCCAGTTATCTATACTGCCGTACCTCTCCTCCACAGCCTCCTTGAAGGTCTCGTCCCCGTACTCCTTTTTAAGCCCCTCCACCTCCTGCGAAAGCTCCCTAACGTCTACGGTTATTCCGGCCCGCCCGGCCTCGGCGATCATGAGCTCTTCCTCTATGAGCTGGTTGATAAGCTCTTTTTTCAGCTCCGAGATATCCTCCTGAGTCCCCTGCTCTCCGGGCGGCATGAGCCTTTTGAGGGCGTCACTGTACTGGCGGACCGTTATGAGGCGGTCCCCCACCTTCGCCACAGTATCCTGCCCGCCCGTTCCCTTGCATCCGTTTGCGCCGAATACGCCGATGGCGAACATAAGTAAAAGCGACGCCCTCAGCCCCGCCTTCGACGCGGCACATCCCTTAATGAACCTCCCCGAAGGAAACATTAAATCCCCTCTTCCTGATGGTATCTGCCTGAGCGCATCTCACCATGTAAACCCTGGCCCGCCCCGCCTGCCGGCGGAAAAAACTCTTATTTTAAGCAGTATTAACTATAACATCCAAGCGCGAGCTCTTTCAATATATATCTTGCCTCCTCTATCGGGGAAGCGCCCTCTTCCATGGACGCTATGAACCTCGAATCCGGCGTTATCCTGTACTTCTTCGGCTCTTTTTTGAAAAATAGCTTATCCGCTTCAACAGGAGCTTGAGCTCCACCGTGCCCGCGAGGTTATTTACGAGGGCCGGAGGGTCCCCGTAGCGGTCGGCAAGCTCGTCGGTTATCGAGACGAGCTCGTCCGCCGAACGGACGGAAGCAAGCCTCTTGTAGAAAGAGAGCCTGTGCCTCGTGTCCGGCACATAGTCCTCGGGTATGTACTGGGAGACCCTCAGGTTTATCTCCGGCTCCGCCTCTTCGGGTATTTCCGTGCCCCTTATCTCATTGACGGCGTCCTCGAGGAGCTGGGCGTAGAGGTCGAACCCGACCTCGGCTATCTGGCCCGACTGCGCGGCGCCGAGAAGCTCTCCCGCGCCCCTTATCTCGAGGTCGTAGGTAGCCACCTTGAACCCGGAGCCCGGCTCGCAGAGTTCCTGGATGACCTCTATCCGTTTTCTCGCGTCGTCGGTAAGCTCGCCCATAGGCGGGCATATGAAGTAGGCGTAGGCCCTGTGGCTGCTCCTGCCCACCCTCCCCCTCAGCTGGTAGAGGTCGGCCAGACCGAACCTGTCCGCCCTGTTTATTATTATGGTGTTGGCCGAAGGGATGTCGAGCCCGGATTCCACTATGGCGGTTGAGAGGAGTATGTCGTACTCCCTGTTCACGAAGCCGAGCATCTTTTTCTCAAGCTCGCCTTCGCGCATCCGCCCGTGCGCTACCGCCACCCTGGCGTGCGGGACTATCCTCCTCAAGACCTCTTCCGCCTTGCCCATGGACTCTATCCTGTTGTGGACGAAGAAGACCTGCCCGCCCCTGTGGAGCTCCCTTTCAATGGCCTCGGCTATGACCGTTTCATCGAACCTTATGACCGAGGTCTTCACCGCGAGCCTGTCCTCGGGCGGGGTGTTTATTATGCTCAGCTCCCTTATGCTTGCCAGCGACATGTGGAGCGTCCTTGGGATGGGCGTGGCGGTCAGCGTAAGTACGTCCACCCTCTTCCTCATCTGCTTGAACCTCTCCTTGTGCGCCACGCCGAACCTGTGCTCTTCGTCTATGACGATGAGCCCGAGGTCCTTGAACTCGATGTCTTTCTGAAGGAGCCTGTGAGTCCCGATAACTACGTCGACAAGGCCCTTTGCGAGCCTGTCCACGGCGTCTTTCTGCTCCTTTTTGGACTTGAACCTGCTCAGCACCTCAACCGCCACCGGATACGGCGCAAGCCTTTTGCAAAACGTCCTGAAGTGCTGCTGGGCAAGTACCGTGGTGGGCACGAGCACGGCCACCTGCTTTTTATCGAGCACCGCCTTGAACGCGGCCCTTATCGCGACCTCGGTCTTCCCGTAGCCGACGTCCCCGCAGATGAGCCTGTCCATGGGCCTGGGCTCCTCCATGTCCTTGAGGCACTCCTCTATCGCGCGCGCCTGGTCCGGGGTCTCCTCGTACTCGAACCCGGCCTCGAACTCATGGAACGTCCTGTCCGGCGGGGAGAACGCGAAGCCCTCGGCCACCTGCCGCTCCGCGTAGAGCTTGAGGAGCTCTCCGGCGAGCTTTTCCACGGCCTGCTTTACACGCTTCTTCTTCCTCTCCCATCCCGGCCCACCGAGCCTGTCAAGCTCCGGTCCTTCGCCCTCGACCCCGTGGTACTTGCTTACGAGGTCCATCCTCAATACCGGGAGATAGAGCTTGTCCCCGTCCCTGTATTCCATCAGCAGAAATTCGTTGTCCACGCCGTCGATGCCGAGCCTCTTGAGCCCCCTGTACAACCCCACCCCGTGCATGGAATGGACGATGAAGTCGCCGGGAGAGAGGTCCTGGAGCTGGGCGACGAACGCCTCGAGCTTCCTCGACGGAGGCGCCCGCCTGTTCACCCTCTCGCCGAAGACCTCTTCTTCGGATATGACGGCCACGGCCTCGCCGGGGATTCTGAACCCGGTCTGCAGCGACCCGATGGCTATGGAGAACCCCGGCGTGGCGGCGTCGATTATCTCAGGGGCCGTTATGACCGGAGGGTTCAGGCCGTATCCGGAGAGTATCTCCCTCGTCCTTCCGGCCTGCGCCCTGTTGTGCGCGGTCAGGTACGTCCTTACCCCGGCGTCGGTCCACTCCTTTACCCTGTCGGCGAGCGGGGCGAGGAGATCTTCGCCTTTCCGGAAGGAGACCTCCTGCCTGATATCCATGTTCGATGCCGAGGGTATCTCCATCCTTGCGCCGCGCAGGGACTCGATATTGAGGACGGGGTAAGACTTCAAGGCCGAGTCCATCTCTTCCTGGCTCAGATACAGCTCCTCAGTCGCCGCGTGGAACTCCTTTTTCTCTACAAGGCGCTCTGCCGCGTCCTTCACCTCCCGGGCAAAGCCTGCGATCCGGTCTTCTACAAGCTCCGGGTCTATGACCGCGACGACGGCGCCGTTGCCCAGGTAGTCGAATACGGTATCGAGCCTTTCGTAGAGGAGCGGCAGGATCGCGTCAAGCCCGGCATAACCCACGCCCGACCTTATCTTCTCGGAGAGCGGCTCCCACGCCTCCCGTTTAAGGCCGAGGGAGTCGGCCCTCTCTATGAGCCTCTCCCGCGCCTTGAACCTTCCGTCCCTTACGACCGTGGCCTCGCGCGCCGGGAGTATCCGCGCCTCCTCAAGCTCCTTCAATGACCTCTGCGTGGCTGCGTCGAAGCTCCTGATGGATTCCACCTCGTCGCCGAAGAACTCTATCCTCAGGGGTGTGTCGTGCATCGGCGCGAATATATCGAGTATCCCTCCCCTTAAGGATATCTCGCCGCGCTCCTCCACCATAGACATCCTCGAATACCCTATGTCCTGGAGCCTTGATACGAGCCCCTCCATCGGGAGCTCACCTCCCTTCTTGATGTCGATGACCCTCTCTCCGAGCCCTGAGGCCGGCATCACGCGCTGCATAAGGTTGTCGGCCGGGCTTACGGTGATGAAGGGGGTTTGGACGGTGAGGCTGAAGAGCACCCTCATCCTTTCGGCCTGTATCTCCTGGTGGGCCTGCTCAAGCTCGAAGGGGAGGACTTCGGTGGACGGATAGAAGAGCACCCTGTCGGCGCCGAGGAAGAACCGGAGGTCTGAGGCAAAGCCCTCGGCGGCCTCCTGCGTGGGGAGCACCGCGAGGACGGGCCTGTCATGACACTTGAATAACGTCGCGAGGAAAAAGGCCTTCGCGGAGCCGTAGAGCCCGCCGAGGCTCAACTCCGCGCCGTCCTTGAGCTTAACGGCGTCGGAGGCGGCCTGGCGTATGGAGCATATCCTGTTCTCTGATTCCGGCATATTACCTTTCTTTAATGAACATGCATGGCGAGCGCGAGGCCAGCGGCTTGCTGCGGGGAGCTTCAACCCCAAGAGGATTGAAAACCCAAGGGGTCTCGGAACGCTAAAGACCCCCGAAGGATTGAAAGCCCAGGGGGTTTCGTAATGCTAAAGACCGTATTGCGATGGGTCTATCTCTCGGCAACAAGAGAGTATATCACAAACGGCGTTGGTGAAAAAGGCTTTTGGCACGCACGCGGGAGGGTTGAGGCACATGGGGGACGGCCGCTGAACGATGGGGGGTTTTCACCGAGTCTTGGCAATTCAGCGGAAAGCGAGATATTGACATACCGGTCTTTGTAAGGATAATATGGCGGAGGTTGTTTCAAAAAATTATCTCATAGCCCCATGAAATCTCCCCCGGCCTCAAGGCCCACGGGGGTTTGAGAACGCTAAAAAAATGAAAAACGTGAGAAACAATAGAAAGACAAAGATAATAGCCACCATAGGCCCGGCGACAAGGTCTCCGGAGCTGGTCGAGGGGCTCCTGCTCGCGGGCGCGAACGTCGTGAGGCTGAACTTCTCCCACGGGACGTATGAGGAGCACGGGGAATTCATCGCCACGGTCAGGGGCGTGGCGGGCAGGCTCAATCTGCCTGTGGCGATACTGCTCGACCTTCAGGGTCCGAGGATAAGGGTCGGCCGCATCAAAGGGGGCGCGGTGGCGCTTGAGAAGGGGCAGAGGGTCACCCTCGCCTCCGAAGAGGACAGCGGCCCCGGCGCCGTAACGACCACGTATAAGGACCTCTACAAGGACGTGAAGCCGGGGGACAGGGTACTTATGGACGACGGGCTCATCGAGGTAAGGGTGCTTGGCGTAAGCGGGCAAAGGGTCGAGTGCGAGGTCGTCTACGGCGGCGTGCTCAAGGAGCACAAGGGGATGAACCTGCCCGGAGTCAGCATAAGCGCATCATGCCTCACGGAAAAAGACATCGAGGACCTGCACTTCGGGATAGAGAAGGGCGTGGACTTCATCGCGCTCTCATTTGTCAGGAGGGCCGCCGACATAGTGGAGCTGAAGTCCCGGCTCAAGGGCAAGAACTCCGAGATACAGGTAATAGCCAAGATAGAGAAGGGCGAGGCCATCGCCGACCTGAGCGCTATCATAGATGAGGCCGACGGCGTGATGATAGCGAGGGGCGACCTCGGCGTTGAGCTTTCCGCCGAAGAGATACCGGTGCTCCAGAAAAAGATCATCTCCGCGGCCAACGAGGCGGGCAAGATAGTCATCACCGCCACGCAGATGTTGGAGTCGATGATAGCCAACCCGAGGCCGACGAGGGCCGAGGCCTCCGACGTGGCCAACGCGGTCTTTGACGGCACGGACGCGCTGATGCTCTCCGGAGAGACGGCGGCCGGGAGCTACCCGGTAAAGGCCGTTGAGATGATGTCCAGGATAGCCAAGGAGGCCGAGGACGCCGCCCTTGCGCACAAGCACATGCTCAGGAGGAAGAAGTTCGAGACCCCGTCATTCGCCCAGGCCGTCGCATTCGCCGCGAACGCCGCGAGCAACGAGGTCAACGCCAGGGCGATAGTGGTCTTTACCCACAGCGGCGAGACGGCGCGGCTCCTGTCGAAACTGAGGCCGTCAACCCCTATAATCGCCTTCACCCACATCGAGAGGACGTGGAGGCGGATGTCCCTCATGTGGGGCATAGAGCCCTACATGATAGGCTTCGGGGAGCATACGGACGAGATGATATGCATGGGCGAGGCCGCGCTCCTGGATAACGGGCTGGCCGAGGCCGGGGACACCATCGTCGTTGTCTCCGGCACGAAGGTAGGCATGCGCGGCGCGACGAACATGATGAAGATAGACTGGATAGGGAGCACGGAATGCAAGATATACCTCAAGGAACGCGTCAGCGTGCCTTGAAGCGGCAAGGGCGAGATACGGACGGCGCGCCCTGAAAATGGATTAAGGGCGGTCTTGTAGGGTGGGCTCCGCCCACCAAGATATCAGCTACTCACTCCTGTAAATGGTGGGCCGAGCCCACCCTACGTCCCTAAGGTCGGCGTTCAGTTGCCGTTCGACCCCCTGATGCGCGGTTTTCTCTATTTGGCGGAAGGGGGAGGGAGGGCCATAGGATGCGCTGAGGAACGAAGCGCATCGTTCGAGTTGAATTTCGTATGGCAGCCACGAATCATTCGGGTTCAATCTGCAAGATTGAACCCGCCAGAAGTGGGCAGGACGAAACTCCTGCCACCACAAAAATGTTCCCTTCGGGGAATTATACCCGAAGGGAACTTTAAAACTCCTCCCCGCCACCCTCCGTCCCGTTGAGGCCGTCTTCCATGCGGGCGGACGGTTGGAGGGCTGTCAGAGGGGCCTCACTGCCGTAGAGGCGTTTGAACTCCAGGTAGCTCCCGATCACCTTTTTGACGTACCGCCGCGTCTCCGGGTACGGTATCGATTCGATGAACTCGTCCGTCTCCGCGGGCAGGGTCCCGGCCCAGCGCAGGGCGGCGTTCGGCCCGGCGTTGTAGCCCGCTATCGTCAGGACGAGGTCGTTGTTAAACCTGCCGCTCAAGTGCTCCACGTACCATGCGCCAAGCTCGATATTGAGGTCGGGGTCGAAGAGGTCGAAGGGGTCCAGCGGCCCCTTGCCGAGCTCTCTGGCCACAAGCCTGCCGGTCGATGGCATGAGCTGCATGAGCCCGATGGCCCCGGCGGTCGATACCACTTCAGGGTTGAAGGCGCTCTCCTCCCTCATGATCGCGGCGATCATGAACGGGCCGGGCGAGAGGCCCCGCGCCTTCTTCCTTGCAAGCTCCACTATGCCCTGTGGAAATGCGATGGCTGTATAGTCCCTTCTTGCCGCGCCCTTTGACGCCCTCTTGAACGCGGCGAGACGCCCCCCGTAGACGCTCAGGGCCCTGTGGTAATCGCCGACCCTCCGGTAAAGGTCCGCTATCTCAAATATGGCGTCCTCGTCGTTTGAGTACCTGCGGGCGAGAATATCAAGCTCGGAGGCCGCGCGGGAATTGAGGCCGAGGGTCAATAGCTCCATAGCCTCGATATAGCGCTCTTCAAGGGTGATAAGGCTTTCATCGTCCGCCGGCGGGCGGGCCTCTGCGACGGAGGCTGGCACGATATCCCGCCCGGCCTCAGGGACGCGGGGTTCCGGGACACGGCCCTCCTCCATCCGCCCGATGCGCTCCCCGGCAAGATATCCGTAATACGTCCGCCTGAACCCGTTGACGAGCTTTTCATAGCCAGCCCTGGCGGCTTCCATGCGCCCGGCCCTCTCGGCGCTCCTTGCGCTCCAGTAGAGGAACCGGGGGGCGTGCGCGCCGTGGATGGACGAGTACGATGAAAACGTCCGGCAGGCGTCGTCGAACCTGCCGGACCTGTACTCCATCCAGCCCGATGACCAGAGTCCGTCGTCCGCGAAGGGGGTGGACTTGAAGCGGTCCAGTACCTTTCCGTAGTAATTGAGAGCCCTGTCCGCGTCCCTCTGCTCGAAGTACCTGCCGAGGTATATGCTTACCTGGGCGCTCTGGGTGGAGTCCGGGTGCTTGCCGGAGAGCCTCTTCTCCGTATTTATAAGGAGCTTCTCATTGCCCCCCCTGAGCGCTATGAGCGCCAGCGTTGCGAGCGCCTCCGCCTCTTTTTCCGGGTCTTTCGCCTTGAGGTATTCCTTGAGCAGATCTTCGGCCCTGGGGTACTGCTTGAGCCTCATATAAGACCGGGCGGTCTTCAACACGGCCCTGCCGTAATACTCTGATTTCTTATCTTTTAAAAGCGGCGCCAGCTCGGAGACGGCCTTTCCATAGCGGGCGGATTCAAAGAACTTCCCGGCCCGTTGGTACCTCTCCCGCGGGGAGGGCTCGCCCCCGGCCGCGCCAGCCGGCCTTATCATCGACAGGAGCCCTTCGGCCCTGCCTGACGCCGGGTGGAGGGGATAAGAGAAAAGGATGCTTCTTACGGGCTCAAGCGCGCCCGCCGTATCGCCGAGGGCTATGGAGGCCTGCGCCGACCCCAGGAGCGCATCCGGGACGAGCGCGTGCCTCGGGTATGCGGAAAGGAATTTCAAGAACCCGTCCTTCGCCTCCTCGAACCTCCCCATATCCATGAGCGCGCCGGAGCGCTGTAAGAGTATTTCGGGCTTGAGGGCCGTATCAGGGAAGAGGGTGAGGATCGAATCGTATGAGGCGAGCGCCTCATGGGGCCTGTTTCCCCGCCTCAGGGCCATGGCCGAGTAAAAAGTGATATAATCCTCTATATCCGTAAGCGGCGCCGCCTCTTTGAAGAAGTCAAGGGCGTTGTCCGCTTTGCCCTCCGCGTCGTTGAGGGCGTGCATCCCGAGAAGGAATGACGCCCTAACGGCCCATACTGTGCCGGGGTGCCTCCGGCGTATCTCGTTGAGCCTGGCAAGATTTTTTTCGGAGCCGGACCTGTTCTCATTTACCGCCGAGTGAAAGAGCCTCTCCGCGGAGACGCCGCTATCGTCCGAAGGCGGTCTTTTATCGTTATTATCGATTGGCGGGGGGACTGGCGCGGCAACAACGTATTGGCCGGGCGTTGCCGGTTCTTCCACAACGCCGCTGCGGAGGGCGCACGACGTCAGGGCGCATGTCAGGAGGCCAATTGCGGCGGTCCTGAAAAAATAACGGGAAAACGCTCTTTCATCCCCCATCTGCACGGCTCCTCGACCGGAGACCATTATAACAGCGTTCCGGTCTGACTTCAATACGCCTTTTAGGCGTTGAACATGCATAGCGAGCGTCCAGCCCGCAACCTGTTGCGGGGTCGAGCGAGCGAATAGAAAATGTTTCCTTACATATCGAAGATTCCCCGCGGAAAAGCCGCGGGGAGCTTCAACGGCTTAATGACAAGCGGGCGCCTTTAAAAAATTATTATTTGGCAGACCATTGCCGTTCATGTATAATCCAAAACGTCCGCAGGCCCCTTTATCGGGGTCTTGCGTCAAAAAGGCATAAAAAATCGATACGGGGTGCTATGCAATACATTCAGGAGTTCCTATCCGAGCCGAAGATAGCCTATTTTTCCATGGAGGTCGGTTTCAGGAACGACATACCCACCTACAGCGGGGGCCTCGGCGTGCTCGCCGGAGACACGATAAAATCCGCGGCGGACCTCCATCTGCCGGTGGTCGCGGTGACGCTTATCCACAGGAAGGGCTTCTTCAGGCAAAAACTCGATGAAAAGGGCACTCAGACCGAGTTCCCGGAGGAGTGGAACCCGGCGGAGAACATGGACCTCCTGCCCCAGAAGATACACCTGAACATAGAGGGCAGGGAGGTGACGGTACAGGCCTGGGTATACAAGATCACCTGCATTGCGACCAGGTGGAACGTGCCCATCTTCTTCCTCGACACCGACGTCCCGGACAATACGCCCGAGGACAGGAGGATAACGGATTCTCTATACGGGGGGGACGACAGGTACAGGTTCAAGCAGGAGGCGGTGCTTGGCATAGGCGGGGTGCGGATGCTCAGGGCGCTGGGGTTCAGGATAAAGAAGTACCACATGAACGAGGGGCACGCCAGCCTTCTGACCCTCGAGCTCCTTTCCAGGCACAGGCGCGATATCGAGGCGGTATGGGACGAAAGGGCGACATGGGACGTGGAAAAGGTCAAGGACCTGTGCGTATTCACGACCCATACGCCGGTGGAGGCCGGCCATGACAAGTTCGACTACGGCCTTGTCAGGGAGGTCCTGGGCGACTATTTCCCGCTGGAGGTGCTCAAGGACCTGGCCGGGAAGGACAAGCTCAACATGACGCTCCTCGCCATGAACCTGAGCCAGTATATAAACGGCGTGGCGAAGAAGCACGGAGAGGTCTCCAAGGCGCTCTTCCCCGGCTACGAGATTCAGGCCATAACAAACGGCGTCCACACCTTCACCTGGACCTGCGAGAGCTTCGCGAGGCTCTATGACAAATACTTCCCCGGATGGGCCAACGAGCCGGAACTCTTCGTGAGGATCGGCAAGATCCCGGACGCCGAGCTGTGGGACGCCCACATGGAGGCCAAGAAAAAGCTCATAGACTACGTCAACGGCGTCACCGGGGCGGGAATGAAGCACGACATACTTACCCTGGGCTTCGCCAGGAGGGCCACGGCCTACAAGAGGGCCAACCTCCTCTTCTGGGATACCGACAGGCTGAGGAGGATAGGAAAGGGCAGGCTCCAGGTAATATACGCCGGCAAGGCGCACCCGCGGGACGCGGACGGCAAGAGGAACATAGAAGAGATATTCAGGCGGGCCGCTGAGCTCAAGGCCGACATAAACATCGTCTATCTCGAGAACTATAACATGGACACGGCCCTGAAGCTCGTCTCCGGGGTGGACGTCTGGCTCAATACGCCGATGAGGCCGAGGGAGGCCTCGGGCACCAGCGGCATGAAGGCGGCCCACAACGGGGTGCTGAACTTCAGCGTCCTCGACGGCTGGTGGATAGAGGGGCACATAGAGGGGTACACGGGCTGGTCGATAGGCCCGGCCCCCACTGAATCGACGCTGGCCCGCACCTCCGATGAGATGGACGCCGAGGACCTCTACCAGAAGCTCGAGCACCAGGTGTTGCCGAAGTTCTATGAAGGCAGGCATATCTGGATAAGGATGATGCAGAACGCCATAGGGAAAAACGCCTACTACTTCAACTCCCACAGGATGATGAGAAGGTATGTGACAGAGGCATATATAAGGTAGGCTGTCCGCGGTCTCCTTATCAATCCCCTCGGGGGAGCGTGCGGCAAAGGCCCTATCCTCCCCTCACTCCCCTCCCTTGCAAGAGAGGGGAGGCGTTGGCTCTGCGCCGGATACCCGCGGCTTGGGCTTAAAACCGGTTCATCTCTCCTTCCGCCGCTCGCCGGCGATGGACGCCCGGCGTCGACAACCCGCCTCCCCTTTCAAGGAATAGCCGCTTGACGCCTTCCAACATACCCGTGCCGCACCCTGACTTTAAAGCCTTTTGCCATTATGACGCCACGCAGGCGCAAAATGCTCTTGAACAAAGCGCGATTTAAGACTAAGATTATCAAATAAGTCCCGAATGGGCCCTCCCCCGGCCCGGAAGCCCCGGAGGGCGGAACGATGAACCACCCCGGAGCAAGCTCCGGGGTATCCGGAGGAATTATACCCGGAGGAAACGTTAAATCACTATCAAGGAGGAACGATGCTTCAGTTGACAAGGGACGGAGAGTACGCCGTGAGGGCCGTGCTCCATCTCGCCTCTCAGCCGGACGGCAAGATTTCGCTCATAACCGAGATATCCGAGACACAGGACGTGCCCAAGAGCTATCTCTCCAAGATAATGCAGCACCTCACGAGGGCCGGCCTTGTGAAGTCCAGGCGCGGGGCCAGGGGCGGCTTCGCGCTTGCGCGCCCGGCTGAGACCATTACATTGAGGCAGGTCATCGAGGCCATAGAGGGCAATATCTACCTGAACGTCTGCCTCATCAGAAAGGGCGAGTGCAAGAGGGACGAGATGTGCCCGGTGCACGTGGTATGGATAGAGGCCCAGAGAAGACTCTTTGAGGTGTTGGACGGCAAGACGATGGCCCAGCTCGTCAATGACGCCGCGGACATAAAGAAGCGGCTTGATAAGGAACGGGGCAGGCGGAGGGCATAGGCCGCGGCGGCCGCGGCCCGCTCCGCCTCTCTCCCCAACCCTTCCTCAACATGCCTCGAAAGAGGCCCCCTCAGGGCGCGCTTGACGCAAGGCCCCATTTAATGGTGTAATTATGCCATACGGTCATTAAAGGCGGCGCGTCCCCTTTCAGGGGACGCGCCGCCTCGTGCGGTTACGCGCCTTTATATTATCTCATTTAAAAGGACGGGGCTTGCTTTGGCTCCGCCTAAGAGTTCCGACCTTGGACACCTCGGGAAAAAAGCCCTCTGCCTTCTCCATCCGCGTTATCATCGTTGCCGGCGTATTTTCGTGCGCGCTCGCCGTCATAGGCATGACCGTCCACACGGCAGTGGCCTTCGCCGCGCTCGGCTCAGGCGTCGCGACGTTTGCATGGATCGGAGGCCCGGATAGAAAGAAAGTCTCCCCCGCATGGCTGCCGGTCGCGATAGGGCTTGCCGCCGTTGTAATAACGATGACCCTCTATCAGGCGCTCTCCGCCCGCGAAAAGGCCGCTATAGAGCATACGGTAGAATCAAAGGTCGAAGCAAACAGGGACGAGATCCAGGACCACATGAATCTGCTGGTGTTGGCGTTGGAGCGCATGGCCGGCCGGTGGAATAAAAACGGCAGGCCGGATAGATCCCTGTGGGAGTACGACGCGACGCTCTATGTCAGGCACTACGCGGGCTTTGAGGCCATAGAATGGGTCGACGCCTCGCTCCGGGAGCGCTGGGTGGTGACGTCCGGCGGCAACGTCCGTCCTGAACCGGGGGTCGTCAAGCAGATAGAGGGCGGCCTGCGAAAGGATGTGGCGCCGGGAAAGGCACGGGTTTCGTACGCGGTGGAGCCAAGGCCGGGGGTAAAGGGGCTGGCCGTGTCGGTCCCCCTTTTCCGAGGAAAGACCTTTGACGGCTTTATAGTAGGCGTCTTGCGGAGCGGGGATACGCTCAAGCCCCTTCTCCGCGATCTCTTCGACGAGGGGTTCTCCGTTGAGGTTTCAAGCGGGGGCAACGAGCTCTACAGAGAGGCGCAGACCGGTACTGGCACGGAGTTCGCCCATGCGACCGGGTTTGCGCTCTACAACACCCCCTGGACCGTGCGGATATGGCCTAACCGGGAGTACCTCGACGAGGCGTGGTCGCCCCTGCCCGGGGTCGTGCTGGGCATGGGGCTCGTAACGTCCTTTCTGCTCATGGGGGTGGTCTACTTCCACCAGACCGCGCGGCGCAGGGAGGGTGATGTAAAGGCGGCCAACCTGGTCCTTAAGCACGAGGTCCTGGAGAGGACTCATGCCGAGAAGAGGGTTGCGCGCCTGAACGGGCTCTATTCGGTCCTGAGCGGGGTAAACGAGGCGATAGTCAGGGAACGCGATATGGAAAAGCTCTACAGGGAGGTCTGCCGAATAGCCGTCGAGGATGGCGGGTTCAGGATGGCGTGGGTCGGCGTCGCGGACCCGGAGGGCCGGACGATAAGGCCCGCGGCGCATTGGGAAAATGAACCAGGGTTTCTCGATAGTATAGATGCGTCGACAACCGGCCGGGGCCCTCTGGGACGTGTAATCTCCGACGGGATGAATTACATATGCAACGACACCGGGCGCGGCCCGGATGCCGGGCCGTGGGAAAAGGCGGCCATGGAGCGCGGCTACAGGTCCACCGCGGCCTTCCCCTTGAGGGTGAATTCCATGAACGCGGGGGCATTGTGCCTTTACTCCGGAGAGCCGGATTCCTTCGACGACGAGCAGATACTGCTCCTTGATTCGCTTGCGGCGGACATCTCATTCGCCCTTGAGTCCGCCGAGAGGGAGAAGCGGCGCAAGGCCGCGGAGGAAGAGCTCGCGAGGTACAGCGAGCACCTCGAGGAGATGGTCGAGGAGAGGACGGCCGAGCTCGAGGAATTGAACGAGAAGCTCACCCTCGAGGTCCGCGTGCGGAAAGAGGCCGAGGACGCGATGGCGAAGGTCAACACGGTCCTCGGGAAGAAGAACAGGGAGCTTGAGGGGGTCAATAAGGAGCTTGAGTCGTTCACGTACTCCGCCTCTCACGACCTTCAGGAGCCTCTGCGCATCGTGGCCGGCTACGTCCAACTCCTCGGCCGCCGGTACAAGGGGAGGCTCGAGCCCGAGGCCGATGAGTTCATCGACTACGCGGTGGACGCCACCGTCAGGATGCAGGCGCTTATAAACGACATACTCTCATACTCGAGGGTCGGCGCGCGCCATTTGAAGTTCAAGCACGTTGACTGCGAAAGGGTCCTGGGCCGCGCCCTCTCGGACCTGAAGGCCGCGGTGCAGGAGGCCGGCGCCATTATTATCCACGACCCTCTCCCGACCGTAATGGCTGACGAGACACAGATGGAACGGCTCTTCGACAACCTCCTCGGCAACGCGGTCAAGTATTGCGCGGGCAAGGCCCCGGAGGTGCGCGTCTCCGCCATTGAAGGACCCGACGGGTGGCTCTTCAAGTTCCGGGACAACGGCATAGGCATAGACCCGAGGCACCACGACCGCATATGGATAATGTTCCAGCGCCTCCACGGCAAGAACGAGTACTCGGGGACAGGGATAGGGCTTGCGATCTGCAAAAAAGTTGTGGAAAATCACGGGGGTAGAATCTGGGTGGAGAGCACGCTTGGACAGGGGTCAACCTTTTGCTTTACAATACCGCACAGGAGAGGTTAGAATGAACGCAGGGACAGGCAGGCTTATCGAGATTTTGATGGTTGAGGACAACCCGGCGGATGTCCGCCTCACCGTCGAGGCGTTCAAGGACGCCAAGGTGCTCAACCACTTGAACGTCGTCCATGACGGCGAAGAGGCGATGGAATATCTGCGCCACGGGGGCAAGTACGCCGACGCACCCCGTCCGGACCTCATACTCCTGGACCTCAACCTGCCGAAGATGGACGGCAGGGAGGTGCTCGAGGAGATCAAAAAAGACCAGGACCTCAAAAGGATCCCGGTCGTAGTCCTTACGACGTCGGACGACGAGCGGGATATACTGAAGGCCTACGACCTCCACGTGAACGCGTACGTGACAAAACCCGTCGCGCTCGACCAGTTCGTGAGGATAGTCGAAGCCGTAGATGATTTCTGGTTCTCCGTTGTGAAGCTTCCGCCCAGGTAAGGAACATGCATGGCGAGCGCTTGACCCCGCAACTTGTTGCGGGGTCAAGCGTCTGAAGCGAATCGGATATAGATACTTCCTTACGCGTCGAAGATTTCCCGCGGAAAAGCCGCGAGAAGCTTCAATCCCGGTCTTTCCAACCAGGCCGCCCGGCCCCATCGACAGGTAAAACAGAAGAAGACGCGGATATGTACAGCAAGACCCTCAAAATACTGTTAGTAGAGGACAACCCGCCGGACGGGCGCCTTTTAAGGGAGATGCTCGCCGACACGAAGATGAAGGACTCCTTGAGCATCGTGGACGCGGCGCGGCTCTCCGTGGCCCTTGACCTCCTCGGAAAAAAGCCGTTCGACTGCGTACTGCTCGACCTGACGCTCCCAGACAGCCATGGCCTTGAGACCTTTTTCATGGTGAAAGACTGGGCGCCGCATGTCCCGGTAGTCGTGCTGACAGGCCTGTCTGATGAGACCATGGCCGCAAGGGCGGTCAGGGAAGGCGCCCAGGACTATCTCGTAAAAGGGCGGGTGGACGGCGATATACTGGCGCGCTCGATACGCTACGCCATGGAACGCCATACGGCGTCAAGGGAGGCGGGGAAATCCGCCGGGTCCGTTGCCAGACCCTCGGCCGACGATGAAGGGGCGCAATACTTCAAGATAATAGGCGCAAGCCGGTCCATAAGGGAGACCAGGGAGATTATCTCCACGGTCGCCCGGACCTCCAGCACCTCCGTCCTCATCCAGGGCGAGACCGGCACCGGAAAAGGGCTTGCGGCAAACGCCATACATTTTTTCAGCAACAGGCGGGCCCACCCCTTCATAAAGCTCAACTGCAGCGCCATACCGGATACGCTCCTCGAGGCCGAGATGTTCGGCTATGAGAAGGGCGCGTTCACCGACGCCAAACAGGGAAAACGCGGGCTCTTCGAGCTCGCGGACCGCGGCACCATCTTCCTCGACGAGATAGGGGACATGGACTTCAGGCTCCAGCCGAAGCTTTTGCAGGCGCTTGAAAACAGGACCTTCCGCAGGGTGGGGGGGGTGCGCGACATCAGGGTTGACGTCCGGGTCGTGGCGGCCACGAACAAGGACCTCGAAGCGATGGTGAGGGAAAAGCGATTCAGGGAAGACCTCTACTACAGGCTCAATGTCATGGTCATAGAGATACCGCCGTTGAGGGAGAGGAATGAGGACATACTGCCACTGGCGGAAAGCTTCATCCGGGAAGACAACGAGACCTTCGGCAAGAACGTCAAAGGCCTCTCCCCGGCGTCCATAGACAAGCTCCTGGGCCATTCATGGCCCGGCAACGTCAGGGAGCTTAAAAACGTCATAGAGAGGGCGATGATCCTTACGGAATCCGAAGAGATACGGCCCGATCACCTCTCCGTAGAGACATCGGGCAAGACAACGGCTATTGGGGCCGCCGGAGCCCATCCATACCCTGAAGATATGACCCTTGAGGAGGTGGAGGCGGCCCATATCATGAAGGTCCTTGAAAAGGTCAACGGCAACAAGACCCACGCATCCAGGCTCCTCGGCATCTCCAGGTTTACCCTCAGAGAGAAACTCAAGAAGATAGCGGAACCCGCCTCATAAACACCACCGGTAAGAATCTTATCAGTAAATGGTGGTAAGATTCCTACCAATTCCTATTCTCAAGGCATACCGTCAATCTATAACCCTTTGACATCTAAATAGTATATCGATTGGCATGTATATTGCGATTAATAATACAATGTGCCGTCAAGATTTAGACATGTTTGGTATGCATAGGGATAGATATCAGCGGCTGGTGGGGGGCCGATATATTCCCAGAAGTCGCCGGTTATTAAGGGAGTATCTTCACATGGCAACATATGGGCGCCCATAACTTAATACGAAGGCAGGGGCGTCATGGCCAACGAATCATCATCAAGAAAGGTCCTGCTGGTCGATGACGACGAGTGCATAAGGGCGCTCTGCGAGGAGGCCCTCACCATTGCCGGTCATCAGGTGAGCACGGCGGCCAACGGGGCCGAGGCGCTCGATTCATTGAAAGAGGGCTATGACCTCGTGGTAACGGACGTGAATATGCCCGGACTCGACGGACCGGCCTTGTACAGGAGGGCGCTGGAGCAATACCCATATCTGGAGCGCAGGTTCGTCTTCATGACCGGGGATGACTGCAACGAAGTCCGCGCCGCCCTCAATCGCGCGGACAGCATATATCTTGCAAAGCCGTTCAAGATCAAGGAATTGATAGATGCGGTCGAAACGGCCGGCGCGGCGGGATATGAGGACTTTTATGCGCGGGAGAGCAGGGGCAAGAGGAGCGAACAGAGGTTCGGTTTGATTGGTGACTGCACGGTTTCAAGCGATACGCCGGGGGCTGACATCGGGGCGGAGATACTGCCCGCAGCCATCGAGAACGTCTCAAGGAACGGGGTCATGATAAGGTACGCCGGAGAGCCTTTGAAAAAGGGCGACGGCTTGAGCATATCGTTCGGCCTGGAACGCATGGGCACGGTCAGGCGCGCAAAGGCGGTCTGGTCGAAGAGGAGCGGGCGGAAGGAATGTATCGCGGGGGTGCGGCTTGTTGAGCCGATACCGGTCTACTGGATATTGAGCGCACTGCCGCAAATAGACAGGGCCCACAACTTCTAACCACATCCATATCCGGAGGGAGAAATGTTAAAACAGAACGTCACCAGAGATACCTTCGGGGCCGGGGCGGCCGTTGCCTTCGGTCCCTTCAAGAGGACCCCGTCCGGGACGGGACGCGCCGGCAACTGGCCTTTGCCCTACAAGGCCGCGATAGAGAGAGACGGCGCCGGCCTGGCAATGACGGACGCGCCGGAAAAACGGGAGCGCCCGGAGCCGGCGAGCGACGCGATAAACGTATACTTCAGGAGGCTTAAGAAGCTCAAGCTCCTTACCGCCGAAGAGGAGAGGACCCTTGCCGGCATGGTCGCCAAAAAAGACGCGGCGGCGAGGCGGAGGATGATAGAGTCGAACCTGCGCCTGGCGGTCAACATCGCAAAGCGTTACATCAACAGGGGCCTGCCGCTCCAGGACCTCATAGAGGAGGGCAACATCGGACTGATAAAGGCGGTGGAGAGGTTCAAGGTGACAAAGGAGTGCAAGTTCTCCACCTACGCCACGTACTGGATAAAACAATCGATAGAACGCGCCATAACGAACCAATCTGGCGTGGTCAGGCTCCCCATACATATCGCAAACGACCTTGCGAAGCTTACACGGGTTTCATCGGCGCTTGCCAGGGAGTTGCAGAGGGAGCCGAGCGTGGTAGAGCTCGCCGAAAAAACCGGCCTGTCCGGCAGATACGTGAAGAGGCTCCATACCGTCGGCAAAAAAAGTTGCTCCCTGGAGACCTCCTTGAACGAAGACACGGAGCAGACGCTCCTTGACAAGCTCGAGGACGAGAGAGCGCCCCAGCCGATGGAGATGATAGACGAGACGCGCAGGGTCGAAAAGATACATGAGATGCTCGCCTGCCTCGATGAGAACGAGAGGCGGATAGTGCGACTCAGGTTCGGCTTCGGCACCTTCAAGCCGCACACCCTGGAATCCATCGGCAAGGCCTTCGGCGTAACGAGGGAACGGGTGAGGCAACTTGAGTCCAAGGCGCTCGTAAAGCTCCGAGGCATCTGCGCGCAGTCCAATATCACGTCCCTTGACGCGATATAGCGCGGGGGGGGAGTGCGGCAGGCGTTGCCGTGCCGGCAAAGGGCTTGGGGTTCTGGATACGGACCGGCAGGCCGAGGGGGGGGGTTCGTCAATCCCCGTTGTCCCTGGCAAAGACCGCTATACCGTTGGCGGGTATGACTATGCTTGAAGAGAAGGCAAAGCCGTGGACAGGCGTTCCAACGGCGTTGACGGCGCCGTTGTTGCCTGCGGGTCGCGGATTGACCCAATCGTCATAGACATCGCTGTTGAAGACCTCCAGCCACCTCCCCTCCAACGGGAATCCGAGGCAATAGCCCTGGAAGGCGGACTCGTTTAGGCTTGCCACGACTACGACGTCCCTGCCCGCCCCATCAATCCAGCGGTGGAACGCGATGACGCGGTTGTTGTTATGGACGTGGAAGACGTTTATGCGTCCGCCCCTCAACGCCGGATGGCGCCTGCGGAGCCAGACCAACTCCCTTGTGAAGCGCAGGTAGTCCGAGACCGTTTTATCCCCCTGCTCAAGGCGGTTCCACTGGATGAGCGTATCGGGGTTGTCGCGTCCGTCATCGCTCCATAACCTCTCTTCAAGGAATTCCTGCCCCATAAAGAGCATCGGGGTCCCGGGGGCCGTTAAAAGCAGGCCCGAAGCCGCGCGCGAGCGGCTCCTTGCGTACCAGGAACGGCTGTCCGAACCGTCGGCAAGCGCCGGGATGCGCGAGCTGTTAGAGTGGCCCCTGTATACGATATCGTGGTTCTCAAGGCACTCGACCGACCTCCACGGCCTCTCCATGTCGATCGGGTACAGGCTATGGGCGACGGGGTCTAAGTCCACATAGGCGTTTGCGCCTCCGGACGCCTGGGCGAGAGCCCCCCTTATCGACTCTCTCAGGCCGTCGCTCCAGGCCGCGTCAAACCCGGCCCCGCCTTCGTTGCCGTTCTTCAAGGTGTACGGGTCCATCGGCCAGTACTCGCATATCTGCGCTCCGTCCGGCCTTGCGTACCTGACGGTGCCGGTCATGTCCCGGCAGAAGCCCCATCCGTTGTCCGCGTTCAGGGAGACCAGCGCGCTTATCTCGTCGTAACGGAAGCCGTCGACGTGGTACTCGTCGATAAAGAACTTCGCGTTGTCCAGAAGGAACTGGCGCACCTCCTTTTTCCAGAGCGCGAATGAGAGCCCCCCGGCCCAGCCCCTGTCAGTGAAAAAGAGGCTGTTGTTATCGTCCACGTCCACGCCCTGGTCGAAAAAATATATGCTCTCCCTGTCAAAACCCCCTCCCGCGTGGTTGTAGACGACGTCGAAGACGACCGCCATGCCGTATACATGGCAAATGTCGATAAGGGCCTTGATCTGGTCGGCGTGGCTCGTGATATGGCGCGCCTCGATCGTCGGCAAGGACCTGCGGACAAGCAGCTCGTTGGCCTTGTCGAGATACGGCCCTATCTCTTCGGCGGGCACGGCGTACTCCATCTCCGGGGAGAATATGTCCACGCCGTTGTAGCCCATGCTGAACTCGGTCGGGTACTCGGCGATGGGCAGCGGCTCTATGGCGTTTACGCCGAGGGCGCGGAGGTGGTCTATCCTGAACAGCACGTCAAGGAACCTCGCCACGCGCTTGCCCCTGAAGTCCTTGCCCGAGGCGTCGGCCCCGTGGAAAGTCCCTATGTGGAGCTGGTAGATTATGAGGTCTTTCAATGGCGGGGGACGGAAGTCCCCGTCGTGCCACGGATACGCGGAGGGATCGCGCACAACGCAGTTGCAGGAAGGGAAGAGAAACGTCCCGGGCGAGGTATCCGGGTGCGTAAGCTCTCGCGCGTAGGGGTCTCTTTTGTAGCCAGAGCCCCCCTCGCCCTCTATCCAGAACTTGTAGTGCGCACCGTCGCCTATGCCGGGGATGAACCCGGCCCAGTAGCCCTCAGGGTCTCTGACAAGGAGCGTGGCGGGGTCTTTTTTTACCCAGCCGTTGAAATCTCCGCATACGTGGACGGCCCTCGCCCCTGGCGCCCACACCCGGAAGGCGGCCCCGCCCCCCATAAGGTTCGCCCCCATTGGGGTATCCGCGTCAATGAACTGCCGAGAGGCTGGCATAGGGGAAGACCTCTTCGCCGTCAATAGTCCATGTAAGTATCGCACACGACGGTGATTTGTCAAGCTTCGCGAGCCTGGCTTGATCATACCCGGAGGAAACAGTGAACCACGCCGTAGCCAAGTTCGTGGATATCCGAAGGGACTGCCGGCCAGGTCATGATTAATCATACCCGAAGGAAACATTCAATTACCCGCCATAAAGGTACCTGGCTTTATATGGCTCGGCTTTGACCCGCCCTTAAAATTCTCCTCAGCAAGTTGCGGAGAATTTTCAAGTAAGGAATGTATCGTTTGTAATTCGCTCGCTCCTCCCCTAAGCCAAGCTGCGGGGAATCCGCTCACTATGCTTGTTAAAAGGGCGGGGTCTGGAGCAGAGCGCCCGATTAAAACCCCTTGAAATCAGTGCATTTCGCTTGACTCAACGGACTAAATAAGATAATTTTAGCTATTGCGCCGCAGGCCGGTCGGCAATACAGTAGGGGCCGAACCCCCCTCGACCGTATCCTCGGTTTTTCAGTCCGTTGCAGGCAACAGGGAAATCATTAAAGAGGCATTTCATGGAAGACAAAAGCTCCGAATATCAGCAACGTCTCGCCAGGCTCGACTCGCTGAGGGAGGCGGGGATAAACCCGTATCCAAACGACTTCAAGCCCGGCTCCAATTGCTCATCCATCATAGAGGGCTTCAAGGACTCATCAAAGGAAGAGCTTGAGGCAAAAAACGAGTCCGTCTCCATAGCCGGCAGGGTCATGGCCCTGCGGGACTTCGGCAAGGCGTCGTTCATGCACGTGCAGGACAGGTCCGGCAGGATACAGGCCTACGTCAAGAAAGACATCATCGGGGAAGGTCTCTACGGCCTCTTCAAGAAGCTCGACATGGGCGACATCGTCGGCATCGAGGGCAGGCTCTTCAAGACCAAAACCAATGAGCTTACGATAGAGGCGCAATGGCTCAAGCTCCTGGCCAAGGGGCTCCACCCGCTTCCGGAGAAATGGCACGGCCTCACGGACGTGGAGGCGCGCTACAGGCAGAGGTACCTCGACCTGATGGTAAACCCCGATGTCAGGGAGGTGTTCCTGAAGAGGACCGCCATCGTAAGGCTTATCAGGGAGTTCCTCACCTCAAGGGAGTTCATAGAGGTGGAGACCCCCATGCTCCAGCCCATACCCGGGGGAGCGGCGGCAAAGCCGTTCAAGACCTATCACAACGCCCTCGGCATGGAGCTATACATGAGGATAGCCCCTGAGCTATATCTTAAAAGGCTCGTCATAGCCGGGCTTGAGCGCGTATTCGAGATAAACAGGAACTTCAGGAACGAGGGCATCTCTACGCAGCACAACCCCGAGTTCACGATGCTCGAATTCTACCAGGCATACGCCACCTTTGAGGACCTGATGGGCCTCACCGAGGAGATGATAAGCTCGCTCGCCGTTAAGGTATGCGGCTCGCCGAAGGTGCGGTACCAGGGGACGACCATCGACTTCACCCCGCCCTGGCAAAGGATAACCGTAAGGGACGCCGTCTTGAAGTACTCAAACGCTCCGGAAGAGATATTCGTCGACAGAGCCAGGGCCCTCGAGTACTCAAAGGAGATAGGGCTGGCAATACCGGAGGGTCTGAGCCACGGCAAGGTCATAACCGAAATATTCGAGAAGGTGGCCGAGCACGAGTTCATACAGCCTGCCTTCGTGACGCACTACCCGCTCGACGTATCCCCGCTGTCGAGGAAGAACGAAAGGGACCCGTCGCTTGTGGACAGGTTCGAGCTACTTGTGATGGGCAAGGAGATAGCCAACGCCTTCTCCGAGCTCAACGACCCGGTGGACCAGAGGCAGAGGTTCCTGGACCAGTTGAAGGAGCGCGACGCCGGGGACCAGGAGGCCCACGAGATGGACGAGGACTACGTAAGGGCCCTTGAGTACGGCATGCCCCCCACCGCCGGAGAGGGGATCGGCATAGACCGGCTCGTCATGATACTTACGGACTCGCCGTCCATACGCGACGTTATACTCTTCCCTCAGTTGAGGAAGTGACGATAAAGAAACCGTCCGTCCCACTCCGGGAGCTATACCAGAAGGAAACGCTAAAAATGCCGTACGAACTCTTCATAGGGCTACGCTACCTCAAGGCAAAGAGGAAGCAGACCTTCATCTCGGTGATAAGCTTCATCTCCGTCCTCGGGATTACCGTCGGGGTGACGGCCCTCATCATAGTGCTCTCCGTCATGACGGGCTTTGAGGAGAACCTCAAGGAAAAGATCCTCGGCATCAACGCCCATGTCGTAGTGACCGGGCTCGGCAACGGCATGAAGGATTACGAAGGCGTGGCTTCCAAGGTCAAGAAGGTCCCCGGGGTCGTCGGCGCGACGCCCTTCACCTACAACCAGGCGATGATCTCCGCCCGCGGCGGCGTGATAGGGGCGGTGATACGCGGGCTCGACACGAAAACCGCCGGCTCGGTCACGGTGCTTCCGGGAAAGATAAAGGAAGGGGCACTCGAGGGCATAGACGTCCCGCTCCAGGGGACCACGGCGCAGCCCCCCTCCGGACTGCCGGGCATAGTCATAGGAAAGGAGCTCGCCAAGAACATCGGGGCCGAGGTCGGCGACAGCGTGAACGTCATATCCCCCATGGGCGCGATGACCCCGGCCGGGCCGATGCCGCGGATGGCCTCCTTCAGGGTATCGGGCATATTCGAGGTGGGGATGTACGAATACGACTCCACCCTCGCCTTCATATCCATCGGGAACGCCCAGAGGTTCTTCAGGCTCGGCGACACGGTCAACGGCGTGGAGGTGAAGATCGACGACATATACAGGGCCCAGGCCGTATCCAACGAGATACTCGACAGGGTCAAGGGCCCGTACTGGACAAGGACGTGGATGGAGATGAACAGGAACCTCTTCTCGGCGTTAAGGCTCGAGAAGGTGGCCATGTTCATCATACTCACGCTTATAATACTCGTCGCCGCGCTCAACATCATAAGCACCCTCATCATGGTGGTCATGGAGAAGGGCAAGGACATCGCCATACTCAAGAGCCTCGGGGCGACCTCCGGGGGGATAATGAAGATATTCATGATAGAGGGGCTCGTCATCGGCTTTACGGGCACGTTCCTCGGCACGGCGCTGGGGCTCGTCTCCGCGCTCAACCTCGAGAGGATCGTGGCGTTCGCGGAGCGGGTCTTCAGCTTCAAGGTGCTCCCCCCCAGCGTCTACTACATAGACAAGTTCCCCTCGAAGGTCGAACCCGCGTTCGTTGCCGTCATAGTGCTGATATCGATAGGCATAAGCTTTTTAGCGACCCTCTACCCGTCGTGGCAGGCTTCGAGGTTCGACCCGGTAGAGGGCCTCAGATACGAATGAGGCCCCATGCCGGATAAGGCCGCGGTCATATCCGCGGCCAGGGATAAGGCCGAGGCCCTCTTTGCCAAAGGGATGTACAGGGAGGCGCTCAGCGCGTACGGGGAGATAAGGTCCCGCGGCCCAAAGGACCCGAGGATATTGCTCCGCATGGGGGATATCCACAGGAGGCTTGAAGACCTCGCCGGGGCCGTCGACCGCTATAAAGAGGCCGCCGAGTCCTTCGCAAAGCTCGGCTTTACCATAAAGGCGGTCGCGGTATGCAAGATGATAATGAACATTGACCCCTCCCGGGAGGACGTCCAGCAAAGGCTCTCTGAGCTATGCGCCGGCGGGGGCAAGCAGGAAGACCCGGCTGAAAAACCCTTTGCGCGGCGCACGGACGTAAAGGTCCCCAGGGCCCCTCTCTTTTCGGACTTTACCGAGCCCGAGTTCATCGAGGCGGTAAAGAAGGTCTCCTCCAGGAGGCTCGCCGCCGGGTCCATCCTCTTCAACGAGGGCGAGAGCGGGGATTCGATTTTCATAATAGCCGAGGGCTCGGTCGACGTCATCGGCAAGGCAAAGGACGGCCGCGAGGTGCGCCTCGCCCGGCTTGACGAGGGGAGCGTATTCGGCGAGTTCGGCTTTTTCCTGAACTCAAGGAGGTTGACCGCCGTAAAGGCGCATGAGGACTCGACTGTGCTCGAGCTTACCGGGGACGATCTCAACGGGATGATATCCAAGCACCCGAGGGTCGAAGAGGTGCTCTTCGGCTTCTACAAGGAGCGGGTCGTCGACAGGCTCATGGCGCTCTGCGACGTCTTCGCCCCGTTGAGCGTGGCCGACAGGCGCGAGGTCCTTCAAAGGCTCACCCTGGAGAAGTCCCCCAAGGGGGGCCTTCTCCTCAGGGAGCACGACCGGGGCGACATCATGTACCTTATCAAAAAGGGCCGCGTATCCGTCTGGGTTACGGACAGGGCAGGCGCCAGGAAGGAGCTTGCCGAGCTTGCGGAGGGGGATTTTTTCGGAGAGATAGCGCTTGCAACGGCCAGGCCGAGGGTCGCCAGCGTTACAGCGCTCTCCGACGTAGAGCTTGTGGTCTTCTCAAGGCCTGTGATAAAAGACATCCTCGGCAAATACCCCCGGGTCAAGGCCGTGCTTGAAAACGTCATCAAGGAGCGCGTGCTCGACGCCGTAAGGGCCATGGAGCGGCGCGGGGCGCTGATATGAACATGAAAGGGTCTTTCAGGGGACGCGAGGGCGCCTTGCGGCGGCGGTCTTTCGGGCCGACCCCTCAAGCGTAGCGATGGATCTTATAACGATAAAAGGGCTCTGCAAGACCTACGGGAACGCCAAAAAGAAGGTCGAGGTGTTGAAGGGGATAGATTTGAATATCTCCGAGGGCGATACCGTCTCCATAGTCGGGGCCTCGGGGGTGGGCAAGTCCACGCTCCTGTCCATAATGGGCGCCCTCGACAGGCCGACCTCCGGGGAGGTCCTGTACCGCGGCGAGGCGATATTCAGGTATGACAGCAGGAGGATCGCGGCGTTCAGGAACAGGTTCATAGGCTTTGTGTTCCAGTTCCACCATCTGCTCCCTGAGTTCACCGCGCTTGAAAACGTCATGCTCCCGGCCCTCATAGGCGGGGCGGACAAGGCCGAGGCGCTCAAGAGGGCCAAAAAACTGCTTGAAGAGGTCGGCCTCGGCAAGAGGCTCGACCACAAGCCCGGAGAGCTCTCCGGAGGTGAGCAGCAGAGGTGCGCCATAGTGCGCGCCCTGGTCCAGGGGCCGGCCGTACTACTGGCGGATGAGCCTACCGGGAACCTCGACACCCGCACCGGCGAAGAGGTCTTCGAGCTTATCATGGGGCTTAAAAAATCCATGAACACGACCATGATCATAGTCACGCACAACGAAAAGCTCGCCTCCAGGCTCTCCCGGAGGCTCAGGATGGTCGACGGCAGGATAGTGGAGGATTGATTTTCAACCTCCCCCTTTGGAAAAGGGGGATAAGAGGGGGATTTCACGGCGTTTTCTAATCCCCCCCTACCCCCCCCCTTAGAAAGAGGGTCGTTAATGGGACAGCCGTGTTTCACCCTGAGGAAGCTCTGATTGATTCCTTGGTTCGTCATTGCGAGCCCTTCGCCCTGTCATTCTGAGCGAAGCGAAAAATCTTGTTCTTCCGCTCAGGACAGGCTCCGCGAAGCATCTCATCTTTTGAGAAATCAACAACTTGGAGATTTTCGTGGCGTCCGCTCCTCAATGACTCTCAAAAGACTTTTTCAGCGGCCTGATTCGGCCCCCAAGCCAGGCCGCGTGGTATCCGAAGGCGCTGTTGATCGTAGCGGGGAATTAGACTCCGAAGGAAACATTAAAACATGTGGAAAGGGGTACACCAGGGATTGAGGTCCGTTCGTTTTGGTCTGATAGCTTTTTTCTTTCTCTTGACGTTCGTCTTGCCGTCCAGGGGTTTTGCTGAAAAACCCCGGATAAAGGTGCTTCTGCTCCCCCTTGATATGCACAGCAACGTCGACATCTCAGCATCCCGGCGCTCGGTCATGGAGGCGTTGGCATCATCTCTGGCCGCGTCAGGGGCCGAAATCGCCGGGATAGACATAATCAAGGACGCGATGCTCAACCAGGGGGTAAAGACGTTTGACGAGGCAAAGGCCCTCGATATCGCCTCAAAGGCGGCGGCGGACTTCGCCGTCCTGGGGTCTATGACAAGGCTCGGCGGCTCAACCACCGTGGACTGGCACATCCTCGACTTGAAGACAAAAGGGCCTGTGGCCTTTTACTTCAAATCCTCCGCTTCGGAACAGGAGCTTATCAAGGCGCTCTCCGAGACCTCTGGCGCGATGTACGAAAAGATGCTCTCCGTCCTTAAGGGCAAACCGGCCGTGAAATCAGGGGCGATCGACAGGATAGCGGTCACGGGCAACAGAAGGGTCGACACGGAGGCCATCATGAAAAAAATATCCTCGAAGACCGGCGAGCCCTTCTCCGTCGACGACGTGAGGGAAGACATCAGGGCCATATACGGCACCGGATTTTTCGACGACATATCGGCCGACCTCTCGGACACCGCCTCGGGCAAGACCCTGACGTTTATCGTCAAGGAGATGCCCTTCATAAAGAAGATCGAGATAAAGGGGAACCATGAGCTCAGGGACGACAAGATAAAGGAGGCCCTCACCATCAAGGAGAATACCGTCCTTGACAGAGTGGTCATGGGCGAGAACGCGCAGAAGATAAAGAACCTCTACTCCGAAGAGGGCTATTACCTCGCCTCCGTGACCACCGCGGTAGAGTCGGACGGGGTCGAGGCCGCCGTAAGGTTCAACATAGACGAGGGCCCGGAGGTGAAGGTCAGGAGGATTACCTTCATCGGCAACAAGCGCTTCTCCGACGATAAGCTCAGGGGCCTCATGAACACGACCGAGAAGGGCGTATTCTCCATTTTAAGCGGCTCCGGCAAATTCAACGAGTTCATATTCCAGAACGACCTCGCCCTTATAATCGGCTATTACCTCGACAAGGGCTACATAAACGCCGACATCACGGACAAGAGGGTACTTCTGAGCGACGACAAGCAGTGGTTCCACATAACTATCGCCATAAACGAGGGCGAACAGTACAGGCTCGGCAACATAGACGTCGCCGGGGAGCTCCTCGTCCCCAAAGAGGAGCTTTTGGAGAAGTTCAAGATCGCGCCGGGGGACATATTCAACAGGTCCAAGGTGGCCAAGGGGATAGAGGATATAACCGACCTCTACGGCGACAAGGGGTATGCCTACGCCGACATAAGGCCCCGCACACAGCCTAACCCCGAGACAAAGACCGTTGACATCTCGATAGATATAAAGAAGAACGACCTCGTATACATAGAGAAGGTCGACATAGTTGGCAACGTGAGGACCAGGGACAAGGTTATAAGGCGCGAGGTCGAGGTCGGCGAAGGGGACCTCTACTCCTCCTCGGCCCTGAAGAGGAGCCGGAACAACCTGAAGCGGCTCGGATATTTCGAGGACGTGAAGATATCGCAGAACCAGGGCTCTTCCACCGAGAAGATAAAGCTCGACGTGAACGTGAAGGAGCGGCCCACGGGCTCCGTATCCGTGGGGTTCGGGTACAGCTCGGTCGACAAACTCATAGGGACCGCGTCTATATCCCAGAGCAACCTCTTAGGCACCGGGCTCCAGCTCGACGTCTCGGGCACGTTGAGCGCGTCGAGCTCCAAGTACATCCTCGGCTTTACCGAGCCCTGGCTATTTGACAAGCCCCTTTCCGCCGGGTTCGACGTCTATAATACGTACAAGGAGTACCCGGACTTCAAGCTCTACAAGAAGGGCTTTGACCTCAGGTTCGGCTTCCCCGTCTACGACAGGTATACGCGGGGATATCTTACCTATAAGCTCGAGGACGTGAATATCACGGACGTTGCGGACACGGCGTCGAGCTACATACAGGAGCAGGCCGGCAAGAACACCGAGAGCAGCATCAAGGCCGCCGTCAGAAGGGACACCCGCGACGACGCCTTCTTCCCGACCGAGGGGGCGGTTGTGACCTTTTCCACCGAGTTCGCCGGAGGGCCGCTCGGGGGGACGAGCTACTTCATCAAATACGAGGGCGACGCCATAAAGTTCTTCGGCCTGCCGTGGGACACCACCTTCTCCATACGCGGAAGCCTCGGCCATATAATGAGCTATGACGGACATTCGGCGCCCATCTACGAAAAATACTTCCTCGGCGGCATGAATTCGATAAGGGGCTTTGAGGCCCGGTCGGTAGGGCCGAAGGACCCGGCCACCGGGGACCTCATAGGCGGGACCACGATGATGATCGTAAATACCGAATTCCTGTTCCCGATCATGCCCGAGCAGAAGAGCGTAAGAGGGGTCGTCTTCCTGGACGCCGGCAACGCATACGAGGGCAGGATCGACTTCGGGGATATAAGGTACGGGTCGGGCTTCGGCATCAGGTGGTTCTCCCCCATAGGGCCTCTGCGCCTTGAACTCGGGTTCAACCTGAACAAGCGCGAGGGGGAGAAGTCCCAGCAGTGGGAGTTCGCCATCGGAAGCGTCTTTTAATGTTTCCCCTGGGTATGGTTGCCTCTGTGCGGTCTATCGCCCCCCGGCAAGCATATCGATGGAAAAACGCGCCTGTTTTGATGTATAATTACTTTTTTATCGCCAGGCCCCGTTGGGCCGGGATTTTCAAGGAAGTTCATAAAACGGCTTACAAGGAGAGTGGATATGAGATACATCAGCGTCATCGTATGCGCCTTTGTCGTGTTGATGGCCTTTGCTCGCCCCGCCGCATCGGCCGATGTCAAGATAGGCTACGCCAACCTCCAGCGCGCGCTCAATGAGTGCGTGGCCGGGGTCAAGGCCAAAGATGCGTTGAAGGAAGAGGCTAAAAAACTCGAAGACGTGCTCAACGCCAAACAGGAAGAGCTAAAGAAGCTCAAGGACGAGATAACCAAGAAGGGTAGCCTCTGGAACAAGGAGACGAGGGAACAGAAGGAACAGGAGCTCAACGCAAAGGCCCAGGACTTTCAGAGGCAGTACATGCAGTACAACGACGACCTGAATAAGAAAAAGGTCTCCACCGAGGCCCAGATAATAGAGGACCTGAAGTCGGTCGTGGAAGAGGTGGCGAAGAAAAAGGGCTACGCCTACGTATTTGAAAAATCCGTCGGCGGGCTCCTCTACGCCCCGGCGGACACGGACCTGACGGACGAGGTAATCAAGGTGTACGACAAAAGACAGAAGGCTAAGTAGACCAGGTGGAGTTGACCCTCAAAGAGATAGCCTCCGCAGTCGACGGCCGCGTGGCCGGCGATGAGACTGCGGTTGTAAGGGACGTCGCCCCCATAGAAGAGGCGACGGAGGGCGATATCACGTTCATCTCCGACAGGAGGCATTTAAAGTGCCTTAAGTCCACCGGCGCCACAGCCGTCATCCTGCGCGACTCGGACACTCCGGCGGCAAATGGCGCGGGTAAGAACCTTATCCTTATAAAAGACCCCCTCCTCGCCTTCGTGCGGGTGATGGACATTTTCAGGCCCCAGCCCCCGGTTGTCCCCGGCATCCACCCCAAGGCCGAGGTAAGCTCGAAGGCCGCGATAGGCAAAGACGCCTCTATCCAGGCGTTCACGGTCGTTGAGGAGGGGGCGGTCATAGGGGACCGGACAACGCTTTACCAGGGGGTATACATAGGCCGGGGCGCAAGGGTCGGGGACGACACGGTCCTCCATTCGGGGGTGCGCGTCAGGGAAGGCTGCCGGATAGGGAGCAGGGTCATCATCCACTGCAATTCGGTCGTGGGGAGCGACGGCTTCGGCTACGCGAAGGCAGGCTCCCGGTACGAAAAGATCCCTCAGCGCGGCATAGTGCGCATAGAGGACGACGTCGAGGTCGGCGCCTGCGTTACCATAGACCGGGCCACTATAGGATCCACCGTCATAGGCAGGGGCACGAAGATAGACAACCTCGTCCAGATAGCGCATAACGTCAAGGTCGGCACGGACTCCGTGATAGTGGCGCAGGCCGGGATAGCCGGGAGCGCCAGCATAGGCAACAGGGTCCAGGTGGCCGGCCAGGCCGGAATAGCCGGCCATATAGAGATAGGCGACGACTCCACGCTCGGCGCCAAGGCCGGCGCCACCAACGACATCCCCCCGAGTTCCGTATATTCCGGCTTCCCGGCCATACCGCACAAGGAGTGGCTGAGGGCGTCCGTCGTCTACGGTAAACTGCCCGAGCTTAAAAAGAGGATTGAGGAGCTGGAGAAGCGGCTCGGCCGGCTTGAGAAGCAGGAGGGGTGAGGCCTGGGATTCTCAGCGTAATCAGTATGCGCAGGCTTTCGCGGCTTAACCCGGCAATAAGAACAGAGGAGGCGCGATGATAACCATTACCGAGATCATGTCCATACTCCCGCACCGCTATCCATTTCTCCTGATAGACAGGATAGTGGAGTTTGAAGAGGGGAAATCGGCAAAGGGGCTGAAAAACGTCACCATCAACGAGCCGTTCTTCCTCGGCCACTTCCCCGGCCACCCGATAATGCCCGGGGTGCTGATAATAGAGGCCATGGCCCAGGTCGGCGGGGTGCTGGCCTTCAAATCCGCGAACGTGAACAACAAGGTGGTGTACTTCATGGGCATAGACAGGGCGCGGTTCAGGAAACCGGTACTGCCGGGGGATACGCTCGAGATAAATATGACCGTCACAAAATGCAGGGGCGCCATCTGGGCCTTCAAGGGCACGGCCACAGTAGGCGGCGCGCTCGTTGCCGAGGCCGAGCTTATGGCCACCATCATGGAGAAGTGAGGGGGGCGGCGCGATCGCCCGCTCCACGGCCTCATCGTGCGGGCTTCGGCTCCAAGAGGCAGACCGCATCCGCCGCGCACGCCATATATTTTCACAAGCAAGGCGCTTTAAGTATTCAGATACGTCGTCATGAAAGGCAGGGCTTATTAATGAACAAGCCGGCTGAGAAGATAGGCAAGGGCGTCAAGATAGACCCGACCGCCTGCGTCCACCCGACCGCCGAGCTCGACAGCGGGGTCGAGGTGGGGCCGTATTCCGTCATCGGCGAAGGGGTGCGGATAGGCAAGGACTCCAGGATAGCCTCCCACGTCGTCATCGACAAATGGACGACCATAGGCGCCGGGAACACCATCTTCCAGTTCGTCTCCATAGGGGCCCCGCCCCAGGACCTCGGCTACAAGGGAGAAAAGACCGAGGTCATAATGGGCGACGACAACGTCGTAAGGGAGTTCGTCACCATACACAGGGCGACGACCAAGGAGAACTTGAAGACCGTCTGCGGGAACAACAACATGTTCATGAACTACGTCCACATAGCGCACGACTGCGTCCTGGGCGACAACGTCATCATGGCCAACTCCGCCACGCTCGGAGGGCACGTGAGGATAGACAACAACGCCATAGTGGGCGGGCTCGTGGCTGTCCACCAGCACGTGAGGATAGGGGCCTACTGCATAATCGGCGGGGCGTCCGCCGTCAGCAAGGACATCCCTCCGTACGTAATGGCGGTCGGGAACAGGGCGCGCCTCTACGGGCTCAACAGCGTCGGGTTGAGGAGGCAGGGGTTTACCAGGCAGGACATGGAAGAGATAAAAAAATCGTACAATATCGTCCTCAGGTCCTCGCTCAACCTGACGCAGGCGTTAAAAGAGCTTGAAAAAGAGCTCCCCGGCTCGACGCACGCAATGAGGTACATAGATTTTCTGCAGGGGTCGAAAAGGGGGATAGCGCGCGAAAGGACCAAGAGAAAAGGTGAGCTCACGGAAGAAGATTAGGGTCGCCGTCATAGGCGTCGGATATCTCGGCGCGTTCCATGCCCAGAAGTACTCGATGATAGAGGAGGCGGAGCTTGTCGGGGTAGTGGACAGCGACCCGGAGAGGGCCGGGGAGACCGCCTCTCGGAACGGGACCGAGGCCTTTACGTCATACGAAGGGCTTGCCGGCAGGGTGGACGCCGTGAGCGTCGTAACTCCCACGGAGAGCCACTGCTCTATCGGCCTATACTTCCTGTCAAGGGGCGTGGACGTGCTTATCGAGAAGCCGATAGCCTCGTGCGTGGATGAGGCGGAGCTTCTTATAAAGGAGGCCGGAAGGTCCGGCTCAATGCTCCAGGTCGGCCACCTGGAGAGGTTCAACGGAGCTATAGCCGCAATCGACGGGCTGGTCAAAGACCCCGTCTACATGGAGTGCCGGAGGCTCTCCCCGTTTCCGGGCAGGTCTACCGACGTGGACGTGGTGATGGACGTCATGATCCACGACATAGACATCATACTGAACCTCGTCAAATCCGAGGTCATAGGCGTTGAGGCCGTGGGCATGCCGGTCGTGACGGACATGGCCGACATAATGAACGCGAGGCTCGTGTTCAAAAACGGCTGTATCGCCAACATCACCGCGTCCAGGGCGTCAAGGGACAAGGTGCGCACGCTCGACATATACCAGAACGGGGCGCAGCTGTCGGTGGATTACATAGGCCAGAGCCTCAAGGCGCTGAGGCCCGTTGCGGCCAAGTCCGCCCTATACCCGTCGCTCGTGGAGGAGGACCTCTCCATGGAGAAAAGGGACTCCCTCCTTGAAGAGCTTAAATCCTTTGTACGCGCCTGCGCCGCGAAGAGCGCGCCGGTAGTATCCGGCTCCGACGGCAAGAGGGCGCTCGAAGTGGCGCGGATGATACAGGAGGCAAGCCGCAGGGCTTTTTAGAGGAGCCCGCTTCAAAGATTTTTCAGCGCCCTGCCAGGATGCCCGCGGCCTGGGCTCAGGTGTTCATTCCATTGGAAACTTATCCTCCATCAACATCGATTGCTAAAATTTTTCGCGCACAGCGGTCGTATAACGGTTCTTTAAATAATGGGCAACAGCGTCTTCATAGTGAGCGGCGAGGAATCCGGGGACCTTCACGGCGCCGCCCTGATAGAGTCCCTCAAGCGCCTCATGCCAGGGGTGGAGGTCGCGGGCATGGGAGGCGAGAGGATGCGGCGGGCCGGGCTTACGGGCCTCGATTCAAGCGACGTATCCGTGGTGGGGGTGGCGGAGGTCCTTGAAAAGCTCTTTGTCATCCTTAAGAGGTTCCGGGAGCTGAAGAGGCTCGTGACCGAGCGTCCGTTCGACGCTATCGTCCTCATAGACTTCCCGGACTTCAACCTGAGGTTCGCCAAAAAGGCGCGGGGCCTCGGCATACCG
>JACRNN010000175.1 GCA_016234955.1 Deltaproteobacteria bacterium
GAGCATCGGGTGGAGGTCCGTCCTTCCGCTTACTATCACGGGGCGTAGCAGGTTGTCGAGCAGGCCTATGACGAGAGCGCCCCAGAGCGCAAGGATTACCCCCTTTGCGTAGCTCCCGATTATAAAGAGGTATATGGCCGCGGGGCCCCAGACCATGGCCGTACCCACGGTCGGAAGGAATGAGAATATGAACATTACAAACCCCCATAGTATCGGGGAGGAGAAACCGAGGAACCAGAAGGCGACCCCGCCCGTGGCCCCCTGGACCGCCCCCACCATGACCCCTCCGTAGATAGTGGCATAGACCACCTCCCTGGTCTTTTTAAGTATACGCCCCTTGTCCTCTTCGGAGATGGGCAGGAGGTCCCTGGCCACCCCTAAGAGGCCTTCCCCGTCCTTGAATAGGAAGAACATCGTGAAGAAGGCGAGCACCAGGTCTATGACGAACCCGGCGAGGCTCCTTACGAAACCCTTGAGCCCGGCCCCCATGTAGGCCGCCGCGTCCTTCACCGTGTTGGCGAAGAAGGTATGGAGGTCTATCCCGGAGATGTCCGTGTAATCCTGGACGTACCTCTCCAGGAACGGGTATATGAAAAACGGCGAGCCGTGCGACTGCGTCTGCATGGCCTTTATGTAGTTCTCCGCCCACTGGTAGATGTTGTAGATGTCGTCCGTCATCGAGAGCACGATAAGCGACATGGGGATTATGATAAAGAGCGCTATCGAGAGACATGCGACGACAGAGGCAAGTGTGGCGTTTTTATTCACCAGCTTTAATATCAACTTATAATATGGGTAAAAAAGGATCGCCATCACCACGGCCCAGAAGATAGGGACGAAAAACGGGGCCATGACAAGGTACATGAGGTACCCTATGACTACGGATGCGAAGATGGCTACCAGGTTATCGGTCTTCATTGCCTAATGGCGCTCCCGCGCTCTTATATTACGGGAATTGACAGGCACAGCGAGCGAATCTCAGTGACAAGCACCTTACTTGAAAATTCCCTGTAGTTTGCTACAGGGAATTTTAATCTTTTGATTTTTCCGCCTTACATTAGTATAATATACCATTAAAATACAAGTAAATACATTTAAAGAGAGGTTTGCCGCCGTTATGACAAAGGCCGTTGCTTTGCTGTCCGGGGGGCTTGACAGCACCCTGGCGGTCAAATTGATGATCGACCAGGGAATAGAGGTACACGCCCTCAACTTCACCTCCGCCTTCTGCACCTGCAACTCCGGCGGCGTGAACAAGGGCGGGTGCAGGAGCGAATCAAAAAGGGTGGCCGACGAGTTCGGCATCCCCATCAAGGTCGTCACAAAGGGGCTCGATTACATAGAGGTGGTAAGGAACCCCAGGCACGGCTACGGCAAGGGGATGAACCCGTGCGTGGACTGCAGGGTCTATATGTTCAGGCAGGCCAGGGGCTACATGGAGGAGATAGGGGCGTCGTTCATCATAACCGGGGAGGTGCTCGGCCAGAGGCCGATGAGCCAGCGCAAGGACGCCTTCAGGGTGATAGAGAGGGAGAGCGGGCTTGAGGGCCTGATATTGA